>CAMTWQ010000034.1:0-34658 GCA_947085465.1 uncultured Alphaproteobacteria bacterium | reverse complement strand
TAATTCCAATCGCATGGCCCATCGCGCACCTCCGAATCAAGATGCATGACTTGAATCACATTCCAGCAAAAAAGGGAATCCCCCGCAGAGTCAATTCATCAGGCCGTTGGTATTAGACCATTTTTCTCCTGATCGGATTGATTCAATCCGATCAGGAAATGGTCTAGTGGTGCGGACGAAGGGACTCGAACCCCCACGACTTTCGTCACCAGAACCTAAATCTGGCGTGTCTACCAGTTCCACCACGTCCGCCGGGCGGGAATCTCTATAGCATAACGCACCCTGCCTGCTAGCCCATTTGCTGTGCCAGTTGTGCGAACACCGCCGGCATTTGAGCGGCCAGATCCTCGGCGATCAGGCCGCGCCCGATCAATTGGGCGCAGGCGCCGTGGCACCAGACGGCGGCGCAGGCGGCCTCGAAGCCCGGCATGCCCTGGGCCAAAAGACCCAGCACAAAGCCCGCCAGCACATCGCCAGAGCCAGCCGTCGCCAGCCATGGTGGCGCATTGTCATTAATCGCTGCGCGGCCATCCGGGCTAGCGATCACCGTATCAGCGCCCTTGAGAATTAGCACCGCCCCAGCGCGCTTCGCCGCCACCCGGGCGCGGCTCAGTTTATCACTGCTGCAAGCCCTCTCTGACAGATCAGGAAAAATCCTGGAAAACTCGCCTTCATGGGGTGTTATGACATCATTCTCATGTGTAAAATTAAATAACTCGCCAGGCGTTTCCACAAAGGAAGTGAGCGCATCTGCATCGAGAACCAGCCGCCGCGCCGGGGCGGCGGCAGCCTTGACTTTGGCGCGGGTTTCGGCCCCAACGCCGATGCCCGGCCCGAGCAGCACCGCTGTATAACGCGGATCGCTTAGCAGCGCCGCCAACCCGTCCGCGCCCTCGGCCTTGCGGTTCATCACCGCCGTCAGGCTGGCCGCATAGGTCTGAAAGGCGTCCGGGGGCGCCGCCACCGTCACCAGCCCCGCCCCGATGCGCAGCGCCCCATAAGCCGCTAGCCGGGTGGCCCCGGTGCAGGCTAGACCGCCGCCCGCGACCAGCGCGTGACCCCGCGCATATTTATGGCTGCCCGGATCGAGGCGTGGAAAGTGCGCCCCCCACAGGCCAGGCCCATTGGCGAAGGTTTGCGGCGCGATGCGCTCCAGCACCCGCGCAGGCGCGCCGATATCCGCCGTAACCACCTGGCCGCAGCGCAGCCGTCCGGGCAGCAGCAAATGCCCCGGTTTACGGCGGAAGAATGTAACGGTGAGATCAGCGCTGAGCGCATCCCCCATAACTGCCCCTGTATCCCCATGCACCCCGCTTGGCACGTCCACCGCCGCCACGGGATTGCCGGCCGCCCGCACCGCCTGAATGACGGCGAGCGCCACGCCATCAATGGGGCGGGTCAGGCCCGCGCCATACATCGCATCAACAATAAGCTCGCCCGGCCTGATCAACGCGGGCGTCAAGGCGCTTACCATGCCGTCCCACCTGGCGGCGGCCAACGCCGCATCCCCGCGTAAATCCGCCACAGCGCCAAACAAGCCCAGCGTAACCTGCCAGCCTTTCTGGCGCAGCAGCCGGGCAATGACAAATCCGTCGCCGCCATTATTGCCGGGGCCACACAACACGCTGACCTGGCCCACCGGCCAGCGGCGCGAGATCGCATCGGCGCTCGCGGCGCCCGCATGCTCCATCAAAACAACGCCAGCAATGCCGCCGCTGATCGCCAGCCGGTCGGCCTCATACATTTGCGCAACGCTGAGCAGGACGGATTGGGGCAGGACGGATTGGGAATGTGTTGATTGCATAAAACTTATGCTAGAAGTTGTAGACGGGTTCGTCGAGCAAAGATCAGGGCTGCCAACCGGATGAGACGTTTAATCATACTCTTGCTGCCGCTGATTGTGAGCGGGTGCAATGTCACCAACCACATGCGCGATGAGTATATGGGCAAACGCTATTTACAGCCCGGCAAAGTCGCAGACGTTCCATTGGGCGAGGATCGCGCCCGCAGCGAAAGCATGGCGCGGCCCGCATCACCCGGCGGCGCGCCGGGCCATGCGCCGGTGAGCAGCAACCCGGTTGCGCGCGATCAATACGGCAATCCGATTCTGGAGTAGGGCTTACCCGGCGCTGGTTTGTGCGGTTGCGCCCAATTCGATCAGCTTTAATCCGCCGCCGGTATTATCCAGCACGGTGACCGAACAGTTTTCCGGCGAAAAGCACACCACCCGCTGATCCCCCTGCGCATGACTGACTGCCGCATTGATGGCGATGAAATGCGAAAACACAATGCTGTCGCGTTGCAGGGCGAGCAACGCATCCACCACACCCTGCCGCCATGTTTGCAACTCGGGCGGCAAATCGCTCCAATGCCCCTGCATGGCCGCGCGCAGCCACGCGCCGCGCGCCGCGAGATCGTCTGTTGGCGAGGGAATTTCCGCCACCGCCGGAACGATGCGCGCCTGCTGGCGCAGATGTTGTTCAACCGGCGCCGCCGTTTCGCGCGCCCGCCGCAACGGGCTGGAAATCAACTCCGCCGCCGCCGCAATCAGTCGCGGCGCAACCGCCGCCGCCTGGGCATGGCCCACCTCATTCAGCCCCGGATCGGCGGCGTCGCTAAACCCCGCCGCCGCCTTGCCGTGCCTCACAAAATAAATAAGCGCCATGATTATCCTTCAGGAACCGAAGTCATTCGGTGTGAAGTTGTTTTGCCCGCACCATAATACTGCCCCAACACACGGGCTTCACCTGCTTTTGAACGGATCAATTAGAGCCTTTCTTGTCCGGTCAGGTTGGTTCAACCTGACCGGGAAAGGCTCTAGTAAAGACCATGGCGTCTCGATTTAAGTGCAGCACGCCCTGGCGTCGCCCCCTGCGATGATGGCGCTACTCCGCCGCCATCTTGTTCATCTGCCAGGATTCGTTGCCGGCGGGCAGGCTGAACAGGGAAGCCACATTGTCACGCATGATCGCCTGGCGCTGCGCCTCGGTCAGCTTGCGGGCATGTTCATTGAGCAATTCCTGCGATTTTGGCCAGGTTGAATCCGTATGCGGGAAATCATTGGCCCAGATTAGCTGCTTATCATTTAGCAGGTGTGCGGTTTCAAACGCGATCCAGTCATCCTGGAAGGTCATCCAGACATTGCTTTTGAGGTACTCGCTGGGCAATTTGGTCAGTCCACGGATGAGGCCGCCCACCACATTGAACTTCGCCGCATGGTCCATGCGGTACATGTAATGCGGCATCCAGCCCGCGTCGCCCTCGGCACAGACCAGCTTCAGCTTGGGGTGCCGTTCGAACACGCCGCCCAGCACCATCATGCCGATGACATCCTGCACTGCGCGGATGATGGTCATGAAACCGTTCATCGAATGGCCGCGGAATGAATTGCTCTTCCTGCCCAAGCCGCCTGTGCGCGACGTCAGGATATGAAAGCAGATCGGCAGACCAAGATCAGCGGCGCATTCCCACAGCGCGTCATAGGAGGGATGGTCATAATCTTCATGCACCGGCTCGCCCGGCATCATCATGCCGACAAAACCCATCGCCTTGGCGCGGCGAAAATCCTCGATGGCGCTATCGACCGACAGCACCGCCGTCATCGCCAGACCGAACAGCCGGTCCGGCAAGCCGCCGCAGAAAGTTTGCAGCCAGCGGTTATAGGCCAGCATGCAGGCGTTCTTATATTCCGGGTCCGGATGGGTGCACAGCGCCATGCCGACCGAGGCGTACAGCACTTCGGCGGCAATGCCGTCACGGATCTGATCGGCCTCACGCGCCTTCGGGTTCCAGCCGGCGTCGCGGGTATCCTTGAATTTGATTTTGCCGACACGGGCATTGCGGTCGGGTATCGAATAACCGGCGCCATCCAGCAGCGCCAGTGGCACATTCCGCTTCAGATCCTTGATCACATAAACGTCCTGCCCGTCAGGCAGGGTTTCGATATGCGGCGCGTCGGCGCGATATTTCGGATCAATATAATCGATGTAACAGTTAGGCGGTTCGGACACATGTGAGTCTGCTGAAATGGCGCCTCTGGGTATCATGGCTCTCTCCCTTTCTCTGCGATTCATGACGATGAAAATCTATGATCAGAGTTTAGAGGAGCGCTGTCAAGCGTCATTATTGAGTGGGGAAAGCGGTAAGTTTTTTCTATACCTTTATGTGACGGGGGTCACATTCGCGGAGTCACGTGACTCCGTGAAGGCTGGAAATGCTCTAATGCACGGCTGGCCGGTTTACATTGAACATAGACAGTAATTGCGCCAGATCATTGGCATGGCGCAGCACACTGCCATCACGCTCGCAGAGCGCATAGCTGCCATCCAGCCATCGCGTCATGGTGAAATATGGCTGCCGTGCGCCACTGGTGAACAATATCGCGCGGGATGCGCGGCCCTGCCCGCCATTCGAAGTATCCCGCTCCTCACCCAACAGTGTAAATCCGCACCAAAGACTATTGCTGGGCTGCCTGGCGAATGTATCGTGCAATACCGCAATGTCGTGTGGCGACAGGCTGACCGGCAAATCTGACGGCAGCATGAATACGCTAACCCCATCCCATGCCGGCTGCAAAGACCGCCGCACGGCTTGCGCGGCGCGGCGTGATGCTGAAATCTCCAACGGTTGAGTCATTGCCGTTACCCCTTCGCTTATTTCCGCAGTCTGGCATTCGGATTGTTAACGCCACGTTTTGTAACTAAGTTATTAAGTTGCTAACGCCAGTGACCGGCATCACGTTCTTGCTCATTCAACGCCTGCTATTTAACAAGCTGGAAAGAATGAACTGTTAGGCTCATCAGCCGGAACCAAACAACGGCGCGGCTAACATGACTCTCACTGCTGAAAAGGCGGCTACGCCGCTGGGCGCCGCTGTCCTCTGGAGAAACCGCTGGGAGCGCCTGCCGCCCAGCTTGCGCGGCGCCGTCTGGGTGCTCTCATCTGCGTTGCTGTTCAGCCTGATGGGCGCGATGGCGAAAACCATTGGCAGCCGCCTTGATTCGTTCCAGGTGGCGTTTTTTCGCGCACTATTTGGATTCGTTTTTATTCTGCCGTTTGTTTTGCACTCCGGGCTGCATGGTTTGCGGAGCGAACGCCTGACGCTGCACCTGATTCGCGGACTGTTTGGCGGCGCTGCGATCATGTGCGGATTTTATGCAATGATCCATTTGCCGCTCGCCGACGCCACGGCGCTTAGTTTTGCGCGCGCGTTATTTCTTGTGCCGCTGGCTGCGCTGTTCCTGGGCGAGCAGATCGGCGCGCGGCGGACATTGGCAGCGCTGGCTGGCTTTGCAGGCGTTATTCTTATGACCCGGCCAGATGGAGAGTTTCACTTTGCAACGCTGATTGCGCTGCTAAGCGCAGCCCTGGTCGCCTGTGTGGTGATTTTTGTTAAAAAATTGTCGCACGCCGATAAACCCGCGACATTGATTTTTTATTCTTCCGCCATTGCCGCGCTAATGACTTCCATCCCGGCGTTTTTGGTTTGGACGCAGCCAACCCCGTTTGAGTGGCTACAGCTCATCACCATGTCTTTATTCGGCGTGATGGCGCAAAGCTGTTTTATCCGGGGTTACGCCCTGGCTGAGGCGGCGGCGCTGGCGCCGCTCGAATATACGCGGCTGCTGTTCGCTGTTGCGGCGGGGTTTATGTTTTTTGGCGATGTTCCCGATAGCTGGACGCTGGGCGGCGCGACACTAATTATTTGCTCATCCGTCTATATCGCGCACAGAGAATCCCGCCAGGATCCGCTCAGCGCGGAGTAGGCGCCGCAGAGCCCGCAACTGAACCTTGGCTTAAATACTGCGCCGCCCGTTGCCGGTGCAAGGGCGTCATGTGTTCGCGCACCATGCTGACCGCCGCCACGATCACGGCGAGATCATCGGTAAAGCCAAGGCCAGGGATAAAATCCGGAAGCATGTCAGCGGGCAGCACGAAGTACGCCAGCGCCGCCAGTAGCAGCGCCTTGGCTTTGGCTGGCGTTTGCGGGTCAATGGTGCAGTAATAGGCAGCTACAAGGTCTTCGGCAAAAGGAATGCTGGCCAGGCTGGCGCGCAGCTTGGCCCAGAACCGGCGGCGGACGGCTTCCTCGTTCCGCGCCACTACCACTGGCAGGTGCACCTGGGAATCATTCAGATTCATGCATCCTATGTAATAAGCGGCGGCTTTCCGGACAAGCCATGTTTCATTTTACCGATTGCCGCCCTATAATAGCCCCACAACAGAATGAAGCATAAATCATCAGCGGCGGGGGAATGCTATGCAGCTCAACAATAAAATTTCGGCGGTTATCACCGGCGGCGCATCGGGCCTTGGCGAAGCCACGGCCCGCGAACTGGCGTCCCTTGGGGTCAGGGTGGCGCTGTTCGATCTGAACGCCGAGCGTGGCGAAAAAATCGCCAAGGAGCTTGACGGCGTGTTTTGCGAAACCAATGTCACCGATGAGGCGAGCGTCGTTGCCGCCTTTGTCAAGTCCCGCGCCGCCATTGGCCAGGAACGCATTCTGATTAACTGCGCGGGCACCGGCATCGCCATGAAGACCGCCTCGCGGGATAAGAAAGCAGGAACGATCCTCTCGCACCCGATCAACCGCTTCGATACTATTATTCAAATCAATCTGGTCGGCACCTTCCGCTGCATCGCCAAATCGGCGGCTGGAATGATGAGCTTGGACCCGGTCATGGCTGACGGGGAGCGCGGCTGCATTATCAACACCGCCTCGGTCGCCGCCGAAGACGGGCAGGTCGGTCAGGCCGCCTATTCCGCATCCAAAAACGGCATTGTCGGCATGACCCTGCCAATCGCACGGGATTTGGCGCAAGAAGGCATCCGCTGCGTGACAATTTTGCCGGGAATATTCAACACGCCGCTGCTGGCGGGCGCGCCGGAGAATGTGCTGAAGGCGCTGGGCGCGCAGGTGCCGTTCCCATCGCGGCTTGGCAATCCGGACGAATACGCCCGGCTGGCGCGGCATATCTGCGAAAATGAGATGCTGAACGGCGAAAGCATCCGCCTCGATGGCGCCATCCGCATGGCGCCGCGCTAAATTCCTGAACCGCCCGCATTCAAGCGCCTTAATCGGGTCTAGTAAAAGGCATATTTACTAGAGCCTTTCCCGGTCAGGTTGAAGCAACCTGACCGGGAAAGGCTCTAATTGAATGTGTTAGACCATTTTTATCCTGATCGGATTGATTCAATCCGATCAGGAAATGGTCTAGTTTCTATGCGCAATCACTTTCAGGACACAAAGCAACCATCATGCCAGACCCGAACATGTCATAAAGCACTGATTTAATTTAGAAAGTTTAGCGTCATCCAGCGGTCGCGCAAGGCACATCTTTCCGGTTACGGCAAAGGCTGCCTTTTAGGCGCCGGTATCGACAGTCAGGCCGGCAATCTGACGCACCCGCGCAACCTGCGAGAGCATCTGCTCGGTTGGGTATTGGCGTATGACTTCGCCGGTATCGCGGTTAATGGATTTGAATACGTAACGGTTTGACGCCTCATCGCGCTCGATGGACAGGCGTGAGTTTACCTGAAGTTTCCCAGCCAACGCCTCATTCAAGGCTTGCGCCGCCGCTTCTAACGGGTTACCCGGCGCTGCGGCTTGCTGCTCAGGCGCTGGCGGCTCATTACGTACCGGCGATGCCTCAGAAGAATCGCGAACCACACCGGCGCTGGGCCTGGCAACCGCTACGATGCTCTGCAATGGCAACACACTCATCTTCACGTCCATCACTGCGGCATCAATCCAGGCCACATGGCGTAAGGATTTCCGCGCATCCCATAAATATAGGTGATAGAAATTAAAAACCTCTTAACAGAAGACTATTATTTATTGATTGGCGAAATGGAAAAAGATTTTGGCCTCTCCCCTGCTTGATGCAGCCGCCACATTTCCAGGTAAGCAGCGTCCAGATGGCGTGCATACCTTTCTGTATCAAATAATGGCGCGGTTTTTTTCTTTAGCTCAATCTTCTCCCTAATTGTGCGAAAACGTACTGGATCGGCCGCCAGCTCAACGGCCAACTCTTCATATTCCTGAAGATTGTCAACAATTAACTCAGGCATTTCTAGCGCCCGCAAAATGCTTCCCGCGCCACGGGCGACAAATGTTTCCCCCGGACAAGTAATCACCGGCACACCCATATGCAGCGCATCACTTGCGGTCGTCAGCGCATTCACCACAAATGTATCGAGGAATAAATCCGCATGCCGGTGGCGCGCCAGATGCTCTTGCAGCGGCGCTTTGGGCGCGAACGCCAAGCGTGCCGGATCAACGCCGCGCGATGCCGCCTCACGGCGTAAATTACGGGCGGTTTCCTGATCAGGCTGCAAGAGCCACAACACGCTGCCCGGGGTCCGCAATAATATTCGCATCCATACATCAAACGAACTTGGGGTGATCTTATATGTCTGATTAAAACAGCAAAAAACAAACGCGCCATCGGGTAGCCCGCACTCCACACGCAAAGGCGCGACATCAGATACCGGCCTGACGCTATTTGGCTGATATGTATCAGGAAGATAGACCAGACGCTCCGTATAAAAACGCTGCTGGTCCGGCGGCACGACGAATGCGTCGACCACTGCATAATCAATGAAATCCACGCCCATGGTGCCGCCAAACGCCAGGTAGTTGACCTGAATTGGCGCCGCGCGGCGGGAAAAAATTCCCAGCCGGTGCCCAAACGTATAACCTTTACGGTCAATCAAAATATCAATCCCGTCGCTGCGGATACGGTTTGCCGCCTCCACATCCGTCATGTTCTGAATATCGATAAAATGATCGCTCGCCTCGATAAAACTCCGGCGCTCGGGCCCGTCATCAGGAGGCCCATAGGAATATGCATAGATTTCAAAATGCCGCCGGTCATGCCTCGCAAGAATTCCCGTCATAAGATAAGCCATCGGGTGTGAGCGGAAATCCATCGACACATAGCCAACGCGGATACGCTCGCGACTTTTAGCCCGGGGTGCGCATTGCGTCCCGGCAGTTTGCAAATTCATTGATTTTTTAATGTTTTTGGCATTCGCAAGCGCGCAAATAAGTTGAACTGCATTATCCGGCGCCCCCGGAAATCCCTGAAAGGAAAAAGGATCCAACGCTATCTCTTGCTCACAAACCTGCTGAACCAGTTCATCTGATAGTGTTTCGATGTTTTTCCAATCGCACAAATATTGTTTGTTGGTCAGAAAATAGCATTTCGTTTGCGGGTTATCAGTCCCAAGCGCAATGGCTTTTTGCAAGGCTGCGCCTGCCTCGGTTCGCTGACCAAGCAACATGTGGATCAGCGCCGAATTATGCAGCAAGCTAACGTTATCGGGTGTCAGAGCCAGACCCGCCTGATATGCGGCCTGGGCTTGTTCCATCTGGTACATTCTGAACAGGGCCTGTCCAAGCTTGTCATAAGCAGCGGCATTTTTTGAATTAATTCTCACTGCCTGCTGTAACATCCGCACTGCTTCAATGTAATGACTCTGGATGAGCAGGATTTCTCCGCAATGCTGATAGGCGTCTTCATAATCGGGCTTTAGAAGGATCGCAGTACGATGCGCATCAAGCGCGCCCTCAAAATCGCCTTTGTCACAAAGCGCCACGCCAAGCGCGTTGTGAGCTTCGGCGAATTTAGGGTTATAGGTTAGCGCTTCGCTATAGCCTTTTATCGCGTCTTCAAAGTCACCATGAGCATGACGCGACAATCCCTCCTTCATCGCCGCAATAGCAGCGAGAAAGATGGCCGGATCATTGATTTTAGCATCATGTTTTTGAATTTCCCTCTGGCGGGAAATTTTCCGGTGCAGGCTCATTAACCCACTCTATGGGCAAGCGGTTAATAAATAGCGAGCTACAGTTAAGTTATGGAAACATCCAGCATCCTCCTCTCCAGGAGCATTTTATTAACCCGATGCAGGTAGTTTTTAGCCTGAACCTAAATTTGGCGGATAGGCAATGCCCCTTAAACTTTCGTTAAAACCTGGCGAAAAGTTCGCCGTAAATGGCGCGGTTATCACAAATGGCGACCGGCGCAGCTCTCTGGTCATCCAGAATCAAGCTTCTATTTTACGGGAGCGGGACATTCTTCAGGCCGATGCCGCGAATACGCCTGCCCGTCGGATTTATTTTCCGGTGATGATGCTGTATCTTGATGAGAGCGGACGGGATAATTACTACAGCGAGTTTTCTAGCCGGATGAGTGAATTCATGGATGCGATCACTACTGCCGATGTGCTTAAACTCTGTGTCGCTATCAGCAGTGAAATTCTTGGCGGAAAATATTACGCTGCACTTCGGCTTTGCAGCCGGTTGATTGAGATTGAGCAGGAGATTTTAGGCTATGAGCCTGAACGCCTATCAGCGCACGCTTAAAACCACCGAAGATCCTCGCAATACAGAGTACCGTTTGTTCGCCGAGATCACGCGCGATCTGCTGGAGGCAAAACAGCGGGGGGTTAAGGATGCAAAGCTTATTGAGGCGGTAGCCCGCAATACCCAGCTATGGATTGCGATAGCCACCGACTGTGCAGACGACTCCAATCAGCTTCCAAAAGAAACCCGGGCGGCTATAATTTCGCTTAGCATCTGGGTGCAGAAATATTCTCGCCAAGTATCCCGCGGCAAGGAAGACATCTCCGATCTGATCGACATTAACCGGTCAATTATGAAAGGCCTTCAGCCTCCCGCTAGAGCAGCCCGCGATTAAGTGAAGCCACTTTGTGACCCCACTTAATCGCGGAAAGCTGCTCTAACCGGCGCGGATATAAACCGCGCCATCTTTCACCGTAACAGGATAGGTCTTGAGCGGTTCGGTGCAGGGGCTGGCCACCACCTCGCCGGTGCGCACATCGAATACGCCAAAGTGCCAGGTGCATTCGATGTGAAAGCCGTTCAGCTCGCCATCTTCCGACAATGACGCCGCGCCATGAGTGCAGGTGTCATCGGTGACGTAATAGTTCCCCTCAACATGATAAACAGCGAATGGCGGATGGCCGGGAATCTCCACCTGTAGCGGCGCATCGGCCGGCACAGCGTCTATGGCGCACAGACGCAGCAAACTCGCTTCTGACACGTAACCTTATCCGGCCAGGCCAAGAAAACGGCCCGCATTGCCGCCCAGCATGCCATCAAGCTCCGCCCCCGAAAAACCGCATTCCCGCAGAAAATCGCCTGGCTTTTGCTGACGGATCGGAAATGGATCATCGGTGCCGATCATCAGCCGGTCAGCGCCAAATAATTCCGCCGCCGCGCGCAACAACGCCGGTTCATAGACCAGGCTATCGTAATAAAATCGCCTTGCGGTTTCGAGTGGAGACTCGGGACTGGCGGCCGCCATTTGCGGCGCGCTTTTCCAGACCTTCTGCAAACGGTTGACCACCGTCATGGCGGAGCCGCCGCCATGGCTGAACGCCAGCCGCAATTTCGGAAACGCCTTCATCACCTGCCCATTGATAAGCGAGGCGCTCGCCAAGGCGCTGTCCAGCGGATAGCCGAGCAAGCCACCCATCAGAGGATTAGTTCCCCAGCGTTCTTCGCCCACCGGCTGCAAGCCATGCACGAACAGCGCCATGCCCAGTTCCTCGGCAGCGGCGAAAAACACCTTGAAGCGCGGATCACCCAGATCCTTGCCCATCACATGGGTGCCGATTTCCACCCCATGCAGGCCAAAATCACGCTTCAGCACCACAAGTTCTTCCGCCGCGCGATCCGGGTCTTGCAGCGGAACCATGCCGAGGCCGTAAAAATTCTTTGGCGCCTTGTCGATCATGCCGCGCAGGGTCTGGGCAAGATGCCGCCCCATGACCACAGTATCCTCAACGCTGAACCAGTATGATAATAGCTCCGGCATCGGCGACAGCGCCTGTATATCAACGCCGTCTTCGGCCATGAAGCTCAACCGCCGGTCCACATTCCAGCAGCGGTCATCGATGGGGCGGAACGGCTTGCCGCCCATCATCACCGTCGCTCTGGTTGGATCCGTCGCATGACATTGCATGCACGGCCAGCGCGGGTTTTTCCCCCCGCTCGGGTCGTCGGGAAAATCCTGCGGCACCATATGGGCGTGGACATCAATCGTTTTCATTTACATGTTCCGTGTTCAGAGACTCTCATTCAGAGCATTGTGCTGCCGCCATTGACACTGATCACCTGACCAGTGACAAAAGTTGCTTCCTGAGACGCAAGATAGCTGACAGCGGAGGCGATTTCACGCATATCGCCCGCCCGGCCCATAGGAATAACCCCAAGGAATTTTTCCATCAACGGAATTCCTCTGCCGATCATCCGCTCCAGTTGCGGCGTCGCCACCGCGCACGGGGCCACACTGTTGACAGTAATGCCATCTGTCGCAAATTCCCGCGCCAGGCCAGTGGTTAATCCATGAACCCCGCCCTTCGCTGCATTATAGGCCGCATGGTCCCACAGGCCGTTGCGCACGGAATCGGCGCCGATATTGACAATGCGGCCATATTTCGCATCCCGCATCACCGGCAGCACGGCGCGGCAACACCAGATGGTGGTCCATAGATTGCGGTCCATGGTAAGCCGCAGTGTCTCTGGCGTATGCTCAAGAAACGGCCTGATGACGCCGCCGCCCGCATTGTTGACCAGAATATCGATCTTGCCCCAGCGTTTTAACGTCGCCTCGACCATGGCGTTGACCACATCCTCCTGGCTTAGATCACCCACATGGGTAATGATCTCAACCTTGCCGGCGCCCGCCACGATATCCGCGCCTTTTTTCAACGCTTCGCCATTGGTGTCGGCCAGCATCAAATTAGCGCCTTCCGCCGCCAGCCGCTCGGCAATGGCGCGGCCTATGCCTTGCGCGCTGCCTGTAACAATGGCTACCCGGCCTGCATGTGCTCCGCTCATTGCATCCTCCTGTCTATCTGGCCGTTGCGGTTTCAATCACGCCCTTGGCGGCAAAGCGCGGATCAGGCATTCCGCCCCAATAATCAATTGTCTCAAGCCCTGCCGCCAGCATGCGCGGCGGGCGCGGGTTATGCTCGGGAAATTCCTCCATGCCAAAGCTGAACTCGATGGTGGTTTCATCCGGATCGAGGATATACAGAAAAATACTGTCGGATGGCGGATGCCGTCCCGGCCCAAAGACAATGGGCACTTGCTGATGGCGCGCGCGGACATTGCCACGGCCCACATCATCGATATCGGTGACCATGAAATTCACATGGTTCAGCCGGTTTTCGTTCGCCCTCCCGATCGCCAGGCTGTGATGGAACGGATTCGGGAAACAGCGGGTGAAAGCGATGGAGCCGCTGATATAATCAGAAACCCGGTAGTTGAGCTCCCCGGTAAAAAACTTCAGCGCCTTGTCGAAATCGACAACGCTGAGCACCACATGCCCCAGCCGCGCGATTTTGGTTACCTTCTGTGAGTAGGGCGGGATCACCTGCGTCATCGTGGCGTAATATTCAAACGTCGCGCCGGTATTCGGCTCGGTCATGCGGAACGTCCGTCCCTGAAACAGCGCCTTTGACGCGCCTTCCTCGATCCATGCGGGTTTTAGCCCGATATCGGACATATGTTCAAACGCCTGATCGAGATTGCCGTCATCCTCCATTTCCCAGCCAATGCGCTTCAGCCCGCCGGTTTTCCCAGGATAAAGCACGATATTATGATGATCATTGCTGCACCGGAAAAAGCGGCAGCCGTCTTTTCCTTCGCCAACAGGATCAAGTCCAACCATATTCTGATAAAACGCCGCCGACTTGGCCATATCGGTGACATTCAGCGCCACATAGCCGAGCTTTTTGTATCTGAAATTCGCGCCCATCGCTTTCTCCTCAAATGATGATGCTGATCTTGCCTAGCGCGCGGATCGAATCCAGATCCAGCACCGAGCGTTTTTCCGCAATTTTTGGCCCGTCACCGCCCACCACAATTTTGTATTCGTTGTGGCCGATATAGGTGTTGGTCACATCGTTTTTGGTGCGGTAGGTGACGAAGTTGCAGGCAACCTGATAGACATTGCCTTCAACGCTCCGTATCCTCACATTATGCACCGTGTGCCGGGTTTTGGAACGCGGCCATTCCGCGTGCGCGGTTTTTTTATTGAGGCGCTTCACCCGCTCACCCATACGGAAACGGTCATCCGCGATATAAAACAGCGAATCCGCAGGGGTCGAGGCGTCGGTGCAATCGGTTGCGGGCACCATATATTTTGCGTCACCGGTAAACAGCGCCAGCCATTCGTCCAGCCGCCATTCGTCCAGCAGCGCCGCCTCAAAATACAGAAAATCCTCAAAATCATGACGAGTCATCGCCGGAGCGTTGACGCCCTTGGTCAAAACCTGACTCATTCAGCCGCCTCCTTGGTTATCATCAACGCGTTCCACTGCCGCCAAAAGGCGCGCATCTGTAATTCATCCGTGGTGCTCGGCGCCTCACGGTTCATGCCCTTTGAAATGTCATTCCAGGCCACCGCCCGCAAATTCTGATAGCCGCGCTGGCACATTTCCAGCGCCTCCATATCATCGGGCGTGGCGAAACCGCCCGGCCCAAGAAACTCCAGAAAGTTGAACAGGCGGCGCTCGCGCATATCCGTTGTTTCTTCCTTTGGGCCCAAGGCCCAGGCGTTCACATGCATTTTGTCAGGCGCAATGGGATAAAAGCTGCGCAGCGTCACCGCCATGATGTCATTGAGAACAAGATTCGGGAAAATCAGGATATTGCGGTTCATATGGCCGATCCGCCTGGCCCGCTCCTCGCCATGTTTTTGGATCAGCCGCGCCATGATCGCATCAATATCCTTTTTCCCCTGCTCGCCCCAGGCAGGCACGGACCGCGCCACCGGCCGCCCCCAGGGTGCTGAATATTCAATCACCGCATGGCCGCCGCCAAGCTGCCGTCCGCCGCCGCTCACACTGGTCGCGCTCATGCTGCCCACGGTGTTGGCGAGATAATCCATATAGGTGGCGTGCGTGACGCCGCCGTGATAGCCATCGATGCTGTTCTCGCACAGCAATTTCCAGTTGGCGTCAATGGCGTAGGCTTGCGCGCCGCCGATAATTTCCATCCCGGTTTCCGCCTGATCCATGACCAGATCGATATATTCCTTCACCCCGCCAAGATAGGTTTCGAGGTCTACCGCGTTGCGGTCGAAATTGATGAAACACAGGCCCCGGTAATTTTGCAGCCGCTCAACACGGGCCAGATTGCTTGCGCCATCATCATTGAAATTAGCGCAATAGGAGCTCTTGCCTGGCTGATCTATCAGCTTGCCTTCATCGGAATATACCCAGCCGTGATAAAAGCATTGAAAGTTGCGCGCATTGCCCTTGGACTCACGGCATACAAACGCGCCGCGATGGGTGCAGGTGTTATAAAAGGCGTTGATCTTGCCGTTGCGGTCGCGGTTGAAAATCAGATTGCGTCCGGCAATGGCGCGGCTAACAAAATCACCGGGCTTGGCAACCTCGGATTCATGGCCAAAATACAGCCAGCAGCGGTCGAAAACCTTGCGCCGCTCATCTTCCAGCACCGCCTCATCGACAAAGCTGTGGCGCGCCACCTTGAACAGGCCGCCAACGCCATCATCGATGACATAGGCGCTGCGGCTATTGCCCGATTCTTTTTCAATCATGCTGTTACTCCCTGTTGTGTTATTCAGCAGGCTGCGGGACGGTCATCAGCGCATTCCACTGTCGCCAAAAGGCGCGCATTTGCAGTTCATCCGTAGCCCCAGGCTCGTTGCGCCCCATCCCTTTGGAAATGTCGTTCCAGGCGACGCCCCGTAAATTCTGATAACCGCGCTGGCACATTTCCAGCGCCTCCACATCATCGGGCGTGGCAAACCCGCCCGGCCCCAGAAATTCCAGAAAATTGAACAGGCGGCGTTCGCGCATCGCCAGGCTTTCTTCACGCGGCCCCATGGCCCAGGCGTTGACGGTCATGCGGTCCGGGCTGAGCGGATAGAATGCGCGCACAGTTATCGCCATCACATCATTGATAATAAGATTTGGAAAGATCAGCAGATTGCGGTTCAGACAAGCCATGCGCTCAGCGCGCTCTGGCCCTGCTCGCGCCACCAACATCGCCTTGATGTCCGCCACGTCCTGTTTGGCGTCCTCGCCCCACGTCGGCACCCATTGCGCAATCGGCCTGCCCCAGGGCGAGCTATATTCAATCACCGCATGGCCATTGCCCAGCGCATGCACGCCGCCGCGCACGCCAACCCGCGCCAGCGCACCGCTATTCGCCAAATAATCCATATAGGTCGCATGGGTGCTCGCCCCATGATATCCATCGATACTGTTTTCGGTCATCAGCTTCCAATTCGCATCTACGGCGTATTGTTGCGTGCCGCCGATAATTTCCATGCTGGTTTCCGCCTGATCCACCACCAGATCGATAAATGGCCGCGCATTGCCAAGATAGTCATGCAAATTGATCGAATCATTGCCAAAATTGATAAAATAGAATCCCCGGTAATTTTCCAGCCGCGCAACCCGCGCCAGATTTGACGAGCCATCCGCATTGAACTTATCGCAATAGGCGCTCTTGCCCGGCTGATCGATCAGCGCGCCTTCATCGGAATAGACCCAGCCGTGATAGAAACACTGAAAGTTGCGGGCGCTGCCCCTGGCTTCCCGGCACACCAATGCGCCGCGATGGGTGCAGGTATTATAAAACGCGTTGATCGTACCGCTGCGGCCGCGATTGAAAATCAGATTACGCCCGGCGATGGCGCGGGTGACAAAATCCCCGGGCTTGGGCAATTCGGACTCATGACCCAGATACAGCCAGCAGCGCTCGAAAATGCGTTGCTGTTCCAACGCCAGGATTTCGGGCGCTACAAAGGCCTTGCGCGCCACCTTGAACAGGCCGCCTGCCTCGTCAATGCGCAGATATTCTCCGCTGGATGCCATCTTCTCCCGCCGCTTTTTTGTTAGCTTACACCCGCACGTATAGGATGCTAAAGTATTATTCGTTTGCAGCGGGAGAGAGGAAAACGGCATGAGCGGCGGCGAGCTTATATCCAGCCTGAGCGGTCCTTCCGGCTGGACGAGGCAGGAAATCCTGGATGCGGTGGATGAGGGCCGCGGCGCTCTGGACCCGCGCATCTTTACCGACGAACGGCTGTACCAGCTTGAACTGGAGCGGATTTTTGGCCGCGCCTGGATTTTCGTGGCGCATGCGGCGCAAATCCCCAAACAGGGTGATTTCTTCACCACCTATATCGGCGAAGATCCAGTGCTGGTGGTGCGCCAGAAAGACATGAGCATTCGTGTGTTTCTAAACCAATGCCGCCATCGCGGCATGAAAATCTGCCGCGCCGATGCGGGCAATGCGCGCGCCTTTACCTGCTCCTATCATGGCTGGGCCTATAATACCGCCGGTGATCTGGTTAGTGTGCCGCATGAACAGGACGCCTATTTCAGTGAGATCGACAAATCGAAATGGGGGCCGGTGCAGACCGCAAAGGTGGAAACCTACAAGGGCCTGATATTCGCCACCTGGGATGCGGCCGCGCCAAGCCTTGACGCCTATCTGGGCGAAGCGAAATTCTATTTGGACGCGTTTCTGGATCGCATGGAGGGCGGCACCGAAGTGATCGGCGGCGTCACCAAATGGGTGATCGGCTGTAACTGGAAATTCGCCGCCGAACAATTTTGCAGCGACATGTATCACGCGCCGGTGTCGCATGCGTCGCCGACCATCGCAGCGCTGCCCGATGGCGTGCCGGCGGAATTCGCCAAATGGCCTGCCAAGGGAATACAATTCCGCGCCACCAGCGGCGGCCACGGCACAGGGTTTTTCACAGGCCCGGAAAAATTCATCCCTTTGGATCAGCGCGAGGACCGGCTGCTGCTGGGCCTGATCGGCCCCATCGCCGGCAAATATTACGCCCGCGAATCCCGCGAGGCCTGCCGCGAACGGCTGGGTGATGCCCGCGCCGACCGCATCAATGGCGCGCATATGACGATTTTCCCAACCCTGTCGTTCCTTCCAGGCGTGCAAACCCTGCGCGCCTGGCATCCACGCGGCCCCAATGAAATCGAGGTATGGGCGCTGACCGTGGTGGATAAAAACGCGCCACCTGAAGTGAAAGAAGAATACCGCACCGGCGTCATGCGCACCTTTAGCGCCGGCGGCATTCTAGAACAGGACGACGGCGAAAACTGGGTGATGATTCAGAAAGGCCTGCGCGGCTTCAAAGCCCGCCAGTCGCATTTTAATTCCAGCATGGGCAAGGGCCACACCATGGATAATGATCCGGTTTGGCCGGGCGTCATTGGCAATGTCTATGGCGAGGAAGCCGCGCGCGGTTTTTACAGCCATTGGGGCAAGATGATCGCCACCGATGACTGGGCGTCGCTCTATCCTGCCGCCGCAAAAACCAAGGCAGCGGAATAGGCCGTGTCTAATCCAGCCAGCAAACCCACCGCATCGCCAGCCATTACTCCACAATTACAATGGGAGCTGGAACAGTTTCTCTATGCCGAAGCCGCCCTGCTGGATCAGCGCCGCTACCGGGACTGGTATGCGCATCTGGCGGAGGAATTACGCTATCGCATGCCGCTGAC
Organism: uncultured Alphaproteobacteria bacterium; assembly: GCA_947085465.1. Lineage (GTDB taxonomy): Bacteria > Pseudomonadota > Alphaproteobacteria > UBA11222 > UBA11222 > CAMTWQ01. The sequence goes on along the minus strand of CAMTWQ010000034.1, from coordinate 16,112 downwards.
CTTCAACCGGCTGGCGCGAGAGCGCGATCATGAATATTCGCGCGATGATGAAAGTTTTCTGTTCGACGAAACCAAGGCGTCCATCCATGTGCGCCTGAAACGCCTGGAAACCGGCATGGCCTGGGCCGAGGAACCCCCCTCGCGCACCCGCCACATGATCACCAATGTGCGCGTGGAAAGCACGGCCACACCGGATAGCTTTATCGTGCATTCTTATTTTCATCTGTACCGCGCACGCCTCGAACGCCAGGTGGATCATCTAGTGGGCGGGCGCACCGATATTATCCGGCGCGCGCCAACGCCACTGGGTTGGGAGATTGTCAAACGTGATATTACGCTTGATCAGTCCACGGTGCTTTCCAACAATCTGAGCATGTTTTTTTAGATGGATGTTAAAGTTATTGCTGACCGGGAAGGGGAGCGCTTTCGGTATGAGACATTCCATCACCAATGACATGGCGGCATTCTGGATGCCGTTCACACCGAACCGCCAATTCAAGACGGACCCGCGGCTGATCGATAGCGCTTCGGGCATGTATTATCATACTCCGGACGGACGCCTGATACTGGACGCCACCGCCGGTCTGTGGTGCGTCAATGCAGGCCATTGCAGGCCTTCGATCGTATCCGCTATTCAGGCGCAGGCCGCCGAACTGGATTATGCGCCGCCGTTTCAATTCGCCCATCCCAAGGCGTTTACCCTGGCCAGCCGCTTGGCGGCGCTGGCGCCTGGCGATCTTGAGCATGTGTTCTTTTGCAATTCCGGCTCCGAGGCCGTTGATACGGCGCTAAAAATCGCCATCGCCTATCACCGCATGCGCGGTGACGCTGGCCGTACGCGCCTCATTGGCCGGGAGCGCGCCTATCACGGGGTTGGCTTTGGCGGCATTTCAGTTGGCGGCATGGTCAATAACCGCAAGCATTTTGGCGCGCTGCTAACCGGCGTCGATCATTTGCCTCACACCTATTCGCGTAAGCAGCAACCATTCGCCAACGGCCAGCCTGCATGGGGCGCGCATCTTGCCGATGAACTGGAACGCCTGATCGGCTTGCACGACGCCAGCACCATAGCAGCGGTAATTGTCGAGCCGATGGCGGGTTCAACCGGCGTATTGCCGCCGCCCATCGGCTATCTTGAGCGCTTGCGCCAGATTTGTGACCGGCATGGAATAGTGCTGATTTTTGATGAGGTGATTACCGGTTTCGGGCGTCTGGGCGCCGCCTTTGCCGCGGAACGCTTCAATGTCATTCCCGACATGATCGTATTCGCCAAGGGGGTAAGCAACGCCGCTGCGCCGCTTGGTGGCGTGCTGGCGCGCCGTCACATCCATGACGCCTTCATGCAGGGGCCTGAATATATGATCGAGCTGATGCACGGTTACACATATTCAGCGCATCCAATCGGCGTCGCGGCCGCACTTGCAACACTTGATTTGTATGCAGAGGAAAATCTGTTTTCCCGGTCCCGCAGCCTGGAACCGGCATGGAGTAACGCCATACATGGCTTGCGCGATGCGCCATTTGTCGAAGATATTCGCACCATCGGGCTTGCGGCTGGCGTCGATCTTACTCCGATGCGCGACGCGCCTGGCAAACGCGGCTTTGAGTTGATGCGCACCGCATTTTCTGATCAGGACATGATGGTGCGTGTTTCCGGGGACACTATCGCATTATCGCCGCCGTTAATCATTACTACAGATGAGATCGCTAGTATTGCGCAGCGCTTTAGGCTGGCGCTTAATAAGCTGGCGTAAAGGAACAATAGGAGAGTGCGATGCTGCTCGGTGTCCCCAGGGAAATCAAGGTGCATGAATACCGTGTAGGCATGACGCCAGCGAGTGTGCGCGAGCTTATCCATCACGGGCATGGGGTGCTTGTGCAAACTGGCGCCGGCGCGGCGATTGGCTTGAACGATGATCATTATCGTGCCGCCGGGGCTGAAATCGCAGCGTCTGCGGCAGATGTTTTTGCGCGCGCAGAAATGATTGTGAAGGTGAAGGAACCGCAAATTTCTGAATGTGCGATGCTGCGCGAAGGGCAAATTCTATTCACCTATCTGCATTTGGCGGCGGACGCGGCGCAGGCGCTGGCGCTTATCGCTTCCGGCTGTACCGCGATTGCCTACGAGACGGTGACTGACTCCCTGGGCGGCCTGCCGCTGCTTGCGCCGATGAGCGAGGTCGCTGGACGGATGGCAATCCAGGCAGGCGCCCATTGCCTGGAAATGGAGCAAGGCGGGCGCGGCATGTTGCTTGGCGGCGTGTCAGGGGTTCCCGCTGGCCGGGTAGTGATTTTGGGCGGCGGCGTTGTCGGCACCAATGCGGCGCGCATGGCCATGGGTTTAGAGGCGCACGTCACCGTGCTAGATAAAAGCCTGCATCGTTTACAGCAATTGGATATGCAGTTCGGCCCGACGCTTAATACCATTTTTTCGACAGTCGACGCTCTCGAAAATTATGTCATGAATGCCGATCTGGTGGTGGGCGCCGTACTGGTGCCCGGCGCCGCCACGCCACGGTTAATCACAGAAAAAATGGTGCGAAGCATGCAGCGCGGCTCCGTATTCGTTGATGTATCGATTGATCAGGGCGGCATTTCTGAAACCTCGCGCCCGACAACCCATGCGGCGCCAACCTATAAACTGCATGATGTGGTGCATTATTGCGTAACCAACATGCCGGGCGCCGTGGCGCGCACATCTACGTTTGCCCTTAACAATGCAACATTGCCATTTATTTTGGCGCTTGCGGATCATGGGTTAAGCGAGGCTTTGCGCCGGGACCGGCATCTTCGCGCCGGGCTAAATGTTTTTGGCGGCAAGTTGACTTTTGAGGCAGTCGCCGCCGCGCTAAATGCGCCTTATGTTCCAGCAGAACAAATTTTTAGCACGCATTAGAGCAGCCCACGATTAAGTGGAGGCACGAAGCGCCCCCGCTTAATCGCGGGCCGCTCTAGTATATAATGGCAGCTCCAAATAGGCTGCCGTGAAAATACACCAGCGCTAGGATGATTGCGGCAGCGGCCAGCGGCCGCCACCAGCCGATTTCATCCGGGCGGAACTGGTTGCGCTTGCCAACTATTGCAGCGAACGGGATCACCGAAGTAACCGCCGCGAAAGCCGGCCAATCCGCGCCATATGCCCTGGCTTTTTTGGCGTCGATCAGCCACGGGCCAAGTCCCGCCAGCACGAATAACGCGCCGAATAACGCCAGCGACGCGGAATCACCATTGACCAGCATATGCGCCAGCGCCCACAGGGCAAAGCCAACCATGAACGGATGCCGGGTGATGCGCACAACGCCCTTTGCGGGTGTGGCTGATTGCAACAGGCGCTCCTGATCAAGCGTCGTCGGATTTGGGCTCATCACGCCAATTACTGCAAGCCACAGGCCAAGCAGCGCCACAACCACCGCCACAAATTTCACCGCGCCCGACGGCTGCCACAGCACGATCCGTTCCGCATTTACATAGGCCCAGATCATCCAGCCAAGCACCGCAGCCGACAGCAATGAAAAAGCGCCCTGATAAGGCCGTTCGCCGATGCGCGCGATGATCAGGCCGCGCAATGGTGTGCTTGAGATAAAAACATGGATGCCGATAAAAACCAGGCATGCCGCGATAAGGCTCAACATTGCGCAACCCCTTCCGGTCCGGGCGCACCCATAATCGGAGACAGTATACAGTTTAAGTCCTGCAAGCTTTGTAAAAAGATGGAGCAAGATGATAATTAAATATACTGTCCCAAATTATGCCACAGCATCAGCAAACTTATCGCGCCGAACTCCTCCTCTCCCTGTAAGGGAGGTTGGGAGGGTATCTGATTCAATCCCATGACAAAGTGCGCTAAAACCCAAAACAGCCCGCGATAAAGTGACGCCGGTCACTTTCCAAACACCAAGCCACACACCACGTATCTTTCGTGGCTTTCTGATGAAGGGCACGCCTCCTGGTTCTGTGTCAAGAACCTTGAGTTTTAAGCCTCAAAACTTCCCCGTGTGCAAGCACGGGTTTTTTTTGCTTTACCTGGCAACGTTGTCCTCGCTTGCGCCTGCATGCTCAATCAATAGATTAAGCCGTTCGATGTCGCGCACATAAAGCGTCTTGCTTTTACGCTCCAGAATATCCGCGCTGGCTAGCTGGCTCATCACCCGCGCCACAGTCTCGCGTGTGGTGCTTGCCCTGGAGGCAATTGCCGCCTGGGTTGGCGTCGGATAAATCAGCCACGAGCCTTTCCGGATGGGATCCTCTGTCACTAATTTAGCCAGCTCCCGGTAAACGCGCTGATGCGCCCCAAGTGTGGCTAAATCCATGATCCGGTCATCGCAAATACGAATAATGCGCGCTAGTTTTTCAAGCACTTGAATGGCGACATCAGGATGGTCAGAGATTACCTTGCGAAAATGTGCTGGGGCAAGGCAGGCCAAAAGACAATTGCGGTGCGCGACGACATTTGCCGAACGGGGCGCTCCATCTATGGCGGCAAGTTCCCCAAAATAGCTGCCTGCGGCGACTTCCGCGTAAGCAACCTCGCGACCGGTAAGTGAAAAGTTTACAATCCGAAGCTCGCCCTCGATGACAAAAATAACATCCCGGCTGGCGCTTTCGCGGCTAATGATTTCGTCTCCGGCTTTGCATTTGCGCCACGTGCAGGCAAGCTCAATTGCTCTAAGCTCTCCAGATGAGATATCCTTTAAAAGCTCAACCTTCGAAAGCGAATTCCCTTCGGTATCAACAGGTATAATGACACCCGGCAGGTCATTTCTTGATTCCGCCATTTTCCTCCCTCTCCGATGTTGCCAGCGACATGCAAGTTTGCCCAAGAGGCATACCGCCGCATTTTGGACTGGGCCTGTTACCTTTCGAATCGATTGTGACAATGATCACAAATTATAACAATAGGTTCTATAAGCTATTGTTGCACCGGCTAAATCGTGACGGGTGTCACTTAAAATTTACATTTATTGAGGCATATTAAGGGCTCCTCCCTCGAGGAACCCAACCCACTTGCCCCGCTCTTAATTGATCGGGGCATTTTTTTAGAAGCCCCCTCTACCCCCTATGCAGCGGTCACGCCCCCGTCGACATTTATCGTTTGCCCGCTGACAAACGCGCCGGCCGCCGAGGCAAGAAACACCACGGCCCCGGCGATCTCGTCAGGTGTGCCAATACGCTTCAGGGTTGAGCCCGATACCGAGTGTTCGAGGATATCAGGATCGCTCCACAGCGCGCGGGCAAAGTCGGTCTTTACCAAGCCCGGGGCGATGGCGTTGGCGCGGACATTATGCACGCCAAATTCAACGGCTATATTACGCGCAAGCTGCATATCCGCCGCCTTGGAGATGCAATAAGCGCCAATCACCTCATTCCCATGATGCCCCCCAATGGATGAAATGATGATAATCGCGCCATCCTTGCGGGCGATCATTTGCGGCAGCACCATATTGCAAAGCCATTGGTTCGATTGAATATTTGACTTCATTATGCGCTCGAAAGCGTCATCGGGAATATCCAGCATCGAGCCGAAATGCGGGTTCACCGCCGCGTTGCATACCAGGGTAGTGACTTTGCCCCATTTCGCATTGGTCTGGCCCACCAAGCTTTGTAACTGTTCTTTGTAGCCAATATTGCAGGCCACAGGCATTGCCAGTTCCTCGCCTTTGCCCCATTTCCGATTAATCTCGCCAGCTACCCGCTCGCAGGCGTCCATTTTACGGCTGGAAACAGCGACCTTTGCGCCATGCTCGGCCAGGCGATGCGCAATCGCTTCGCCGATCCCTTTAGTGGCGCCGGTCACAATGGCCACTTTGTCCGTAAGATCAAAAAGCGTCATGTTTTACCTATAGATCATTGGTGTTTGTACAGATTGCTCTAGTCAGAAGCAGCCGCAACGGGTATGGCGGCGGGCAAGTCTTTATGGGCTGGCGGGCGCATCCATAGAATGACAAGAACCGGGATCAGCGCCACGGCGGAAAAAGCCAACAGCACGGAGGTGTAGCTGCCGGTCACGTCAAAGGTGTATCCGGCCAGAATCGGGCCAATAGACGCGAGCGGCGTGACCACCAAAAGCCGGATTCCAATCAGGCTGGCGTAGTTCTTGTTGCCAAAATAATTCGCCAGCAGCGCCGGAACAGCCACAATCGCCATGCCATTGCCCGCGCCAAAAACCACCGCGAAGGCGTAGGCCATAAACGGCGAGCTCGCAAAGATCAGCATCACCATGGCTATTAATTCCATCGCCAGGCCGATTGACAGCAAAAAGCGCGGGTCAAACCGGTCCCCCAGGATGCCGGTGAATAAACGCCCGCCGGCGCTTAACCCGCCAATAATTCCGATCGCCGATGCGGCTATAACCGGCGTGATGCCCAGATCGCGCATGTGCAGCACAGCCTGGCTGTTGACGATGCCGTGCCCGAAGGTCACGACGACTGAGGTGATAATGATCATCCAGTAAGGCAACGTGCGCAGGGCGTCTTTCACCTCAAAGGACGCAACGGTTTGATGTACTCTTTGTGGCGCTGCTTCGGCTTTATTTGCGGCCGCCAGGGCAGGGTCGATTCCATCTGGAAAAGTTCCCATATCCTGGGGTGAATCACGCATGACTATCGCCGCTACAATCGTGCTGAAAAGTAATGCGAGGCCCATTACCAGCCATGCATCCCGCCAGTTACCTGTTGTCTGCACCAGCAAAGCAAGCATTGGCGCGGCAAAGAACGCGCCAGCCCCGCTCATCGACATGTAGACGCCGATGGCCAACGCGCGCTTGCGCGTAAACCAGTTGGCCAGAAGGTGAAGGCCGGGAACAACGCTTAAAAGCGAAAGGCTAAGTCCGACAAGGCCAATTCCAATATAATATTGGGTCAGCGAAGTCATGTAATAACAGAAAATAGTGGCGGCGACGCCCATTAGACCGCCGCCCGCCATAGTCGTCCTGACACCAAAACGGCCAATGCAAAATGCCGCCAGCGGTCCCGACATGCCGACCAAAATACCTAAAATGGAAAAGCCCAAACTGGCTTCGGCGCGTGACCAGCCCATATCCTTGATCATTTCCGGGATGATTACGCTAAAGCCGTAATAGACGGTGCCAATGCCAAGGAAGTAAATGGCGCTAAGCCCTCCCAGAATTATCCAGCCGTAGAACATTGTTTCCCCCTGTTATTTTTCTTCATTATCCGTCAGGTTAGTTTGAACTAGGCGCCAACGCCAGGGATGCCGCAGGCAAACTTTGATGCGCCGGCGGGCGTGTCCGTAGAATGATCAATACGGGGATCAGCGCCACTGCGGAATAGGCAAGAAACACCGACGTGTAGCTGCCGGTCATATCGAAGGTATATCCGGCCAGGATCGGCGCCATCGACGAAATGGGGGTGACCACCAGGCCGCGAACGCCAATCAGGCCCGCATAGTTCTTGCCGCCGAAATAGTTCGCCAGCAGCGCTGGAGTGGCGACAAGCGCCATGCCATTACCCGCTCCAAAAACCACCGCAAACACATAGGCCATTAATGGCGTATCCGCAAAGATGAGTATCAGTATGGAGCCCAGTTCAAGCGCCAGGCCGATTGACAGCAAATAGCGCGGGTCGAACCGGTCGCCCAGGACGCCGGTGAACAGGCGCCCCCCGGCGCTAAGCATGCCGATGATGCCGAGCACCGATGCGGCGGTAACCGGCGCTATGCCCAGATCACGCAGATGCAGCACAGCCTGGCTGTTGACGATGCCATTACCAAAGGTCACAACGGCCGAGGTGAGGATGATCACCCAGTAGGACGAGGCGCGCAGCGCCTGCTTCACCTCAAACGGCGTCTCTGTTTGATGCACCCGGGGAGGGGCAGCGCTTGCCCCATTGGCCACCGCCTGGGCCGGGTCCACCCCATCAGGAAAAGTCGCCTTGTCCCTGGGATTATCACGCATGAATACGGCGGCGATGATTGCGCTGCATAGCATAGCGAACGCCATTACCAGCCAAGCGTGGCGCCAGTTCCCCGTTGTCAGCACCAGCAAAGCAAGCATTGGCGCGGCAAAGAAGGCGCCAGCCCCGCTCATGGACATGTAGACGCCGATGGCCAACGCGCGTTTGCGCGTAAACCAGTTGGCCAATAGGTGAAGGCCGGGAACAACGCTAAGCAGCGCCAGGCTAAGGCCGATCACGCCGATTCCAACGTAATATTGCGGCAGTGAAGATAAGAAATAGCAGCCTATCGCGCCAGCGACGCCGATCAGGCCGCCGCCTGCCATGGTTGTCCTGGCGCCAAAACGGTTCAGGCAAAACGCCGCCAGCGGCCCCGACATGCCAATGAGGATGCTCAGAATGGTAAAGCCGAAACTGGCCTCGGCCCGCGACCACCCCATATCTTTGATCATTTCCGGGAAAATCGCCGAGAAGCCGTAATACACCGTGCCAATGCCAAAGAAATAGATGGCGCTAAGCCCCGCAAGAATTATCCAGCCGTAGAACATTGAAACCCCTGTTATTTTTTTCTTTATGACTTGTCAGGTTAGCTTGACCCAGGCGCTGGCGCCAGAACTGACGCCTGCTGAACTGGCGGGCTTATCCAGATGACGAGTAATACCGGAATCAACGCCACTGCGGAAAACCCGAGAAACACCGACGTGTAGCTGCCGGTGAAATCGAAGGTTAATCCCGCCACAATCGGCCCCATCGATGAAATAGGTGTGACGATCAGGCCGCGAATGCCCATCAGGTTCGCATAATTCTTGTTGCCGAAATAATTCGCCACCAGAGCCGGGCCTGCCACTATCCCCATACCATTGCCGGCGCCAAAGATCACTGCGAACGCATACACCATAAAAACAGTATCCGCGTAAATCAGCATCACCATCGCTACCAATTCAAGCGCCAGTCCCGAAGCCAATAAATAGCGCGGGTCGATGCGATCGCCTAAAATTCCAGTGAACAGGCGTCCGCCCGCGCCAAGCATGCCGATAATGCCAATCGCCGATGCGGCGATTGTCGGTGTTATGCCGAGATCGCGCAGATGCAAGACGCCCTGGCTATTGACTACCCCATGACCAAAAACCAGCGCGGCGCCTACACTGAGGATCAGCCAATACGGCAAGGAACGAATGGCCTCTTTGACTTCCCAGGATGCTGCGGATTGATGCACCCGTTGTGGCGCCACGCTGCCCGGATTTGCCGCGGCAACGGCCGGGTCAAGCCCATCAGCAAAGGTCCCCTTGTCCTCAGGCTTATCGTGCACAAACAGTGCCGCCATAACAACGCCAACCAGCACGGTGAATGTCATCACCAGCCAGGCATGACGCCAGTTTCCCGTTGCTTGCACAAGCAATGAAATGGCGGGCGCCGCAAAAAACGCCCCCATCCCGCCCATCGACAGGAAGATGCCAATTGCCAGCGCCCGTTTGCGCGCAAACCAGTTGGCCAGAAGCTGTAAAGCTGGAATAACGCTGAGCAACGCCAAGCCGAGGCCTATGAGGCCAATCTCAATATAATATTGCAGCAATGAAGTCATGTAATAGCAGCTAATCGTGCCGAGCATTCCAATCAGCCCGCCACTTACCATGGTCCTTCTGGCGCCGAAACGGCCAATGCAATACGCCGCCAGCGGTCCCGACATCCCCAAAACAAACCCGAGAATGGAAAAGCCCAGACTGGCCTCGCCCCGCGTCCACCCCAAATCCTTGATCATTTCCGGGACAATGACGCTAAAGCCGTAAAACACCGTGCCGACGGAAAAGAAATAAATGGAGCTGAGCGCCCCAAGCAAAATCCAGCCGTAGAACATAAGCCCCCCTCCTCATTGAGTTTACGGCTCGCCGCAAACTATTCCGGCCCTCTCTATGCGGGGCCGTTTGCGCCGTCCTGTAAAGACGGCCACCAAAGAGTATTTCACAGCTACACGCTGTCAGGGAAGGGGATTCGCAGCACTTAAAAGGCTCAGCGTGCGCCGTCCGGCCAGACAATAACGCGCACGGTTTCCATCAGGATCAGAAAATCGAGCAATAATGAGCCGTTCTTCACATAATACAGGTCGTATTTCAGCTTTACGCGCGCGTCCTCAATACTAGCGCCATACGGATAATTGACTTGCGCCCAGCCTGTAATGCCGGGCTTAACCACATGACGGTATTTGAAGAATGGAATCTGCGCTTCGAGGTCTGCGACAATGGATGACCGTTCGGGGCGTGGTCCGATGAAGCTCATTTCACCTTTTAGCACGTTGTATATTTGCGGCAGCTCGTCAATACGCGTTTTGCGAATAAACCTGCCAATACGAGTCACGCGATCGTCGTCCTTTGTGGCCCAGCGGGCGACTCCATCTTTTTCCGCATCGTTATGCATGCTGCGGAATTTAACCACATTGAAGGGGCGGCCCTGCAATCCTGTGCGCTCCTGCCAGTAAAAAATCGGCCCGCCGCCTTCCATCAAAATTGCGATCGCAGTTGCCGCCGTGACAGGCAGCGTCAACAGCAGCAGCAAGCTGCTAACGACAACGTCAAATGACCGTTTTGCCCAGCGGTGGATGGAACTTCGGCGGGATTTTTGAGAAAAAACCAGCCAGCTCGGGTAAAGCCCCTCAAGCTCCACCTGACCCGCCTCGCGCTCCAGAAAATCCGTGACCGATGTAATCAGGCGGCCCGTCATGCGGCAGTCGAGTAGTTCGTCAACCGGCATGGTGCCGCGCCGTTCATCGGCCGCCACAACAATTTCGTCTATGCCAGCCAGTTCACAGAAGCGGCTAAGATTACCTGGTCGCTCGATAATATTTACCGGCGCGACACCGTGCTCGTCGGGATGTATCGGGATATAGGCAATGGGCAGGAACCCGCCATGGCCTCGTTTGCGCCTTACCTCGGATTCAATGCGTTTGGCGCGCGCGCCAGCCCCCAGTATAAGCACCCGGCGCTTTAGATATTGTGCGGCGCTGCCATGTCCCGCAGCAAAGCGCACGGCCAGCAGCCCTGCAAAGCTTAACGCCAAAGCCGACGGCAGCGCGCTACGCAACCTCATTCCCGGCTCAGTAATTGTGAGCAGGATTGAAATTAAAATAAAAGTAATCAAAAATCCGGTAATCAGCCGCGCCACCGCCTCGCGCATATCAAACATATAATCGGGATTGTAGAGGCCGGTTGACTGCAAGCACGTAATGATTATGAGGATAAGAAGCGTCCAATGGGTACTTAACCGCATCCCAATTCCAAGAACCTGATTTAGCTCAGAATTGGCGATATAAATTCCCACAAAAATCGACAGCGTTAAAACGGTGAGGTCAGCGGCGCCTATAAGCAAAATGCGTTTTGACATTAGAATGTATCCCCTATGCGGCCTTAATCATATTCTGCCGCCGCTGCCCTTTAATCAACACCCGCCGACCGCGTATTAAACGACATATGGTTTGGTTAATAGTTTTCTGAAAGTGACCCTGGTCACTGAAATTTACATTAAATGGATGACTTTTTTATGAAGCCTTTCCGGCGTTTTGGATTTCCTTAAAAAGTGTAACTTGCCCAAGGGTTGTCGGCGCCCAGCTAAAGCGTTCCGCATAGGCGCGGGTTTGCGCTGTTGCAGGCAACTGCGAGAACAGCGACCGCACCCCATTCGCAACGCCTTGGGCCGTGCGCTCCTCCATCAGAACGCCTGCTGCCGGATCTGCGACCACCTCGGGCGTTCCCCACACACTTGAGGCGACAACCGGCGTGCCGCACGCCATGGCTTCCAGCAGGACGTTTGCCCAACCCTCACGGCTGGAGGCAAGGATCAGCGCGTCACAGGCGCCATACAGACGCGGCATGTCTTCTGGCCGTACAGGCCCCAGAAACCGCACCCGGTCAGCAACCTTAAGTGACGCGGCCAGTGCTTTCAGGCGGCCATTTTCTTCACCGCCGCCAGCGATGAGTAAACGGAACTCCGGCAGCAGGGGCATCGCGCCGATAACCAGATCGTGTCCTTTGCGCTCAATCAAGTGGCCAACGGATAGCAGCGTTAATCCATCGATCTTCAATTCAGCCCGCGCCGCGTCACGCGCGCCGTCGGATGTAAAAGTATGAAATCGCTTCAGATCAACACCGTTACGCAACACGCGCACCCTTGTCTCATCCACGCCCAGGCCGGTCAGTGTATCCTTCAATGCCTGACAGACGGTGATCATGCCGCTTGCATGGCGCGCCGCCCACAGAATTTGCCGCCTCGGGCCTGAGTATTGCGGGATCAGATTCAGGTCGGTCCCGCGCGCGGTAATCACAACCGGTTTGTTCAGCAGCCGCCCGAGCATAATCGCCGCCACGCCGTCAGGATAAAAATAATGCGCGTCAATCAAATCAAAATCGTAACCGCTAGGGATAATATCTTGGATAACCCCGCGCAGTGATAGATACATCAGTAATGGCGCAATGCTCATGCCGATTTTCGGGACTAGCAAATAACGCGGATAAATGACATCGATTCCATGCCGGGTTTCGCGCCGGGGAATTTTCTGGAACTGCGCATATTCCTCAATCAGGCCGCTTCCAGGCGGCGCCCAGGGCACGGGCGCCACCACCCGCGCCTCCACTTCGCCGCTAGTGAGGAGTTCACGCAGACGGTTCTCTACAAAAATGCCATGCGAAGGATTTGCCTGGCTCGGATAGAGCGATGTGAAGGTAAGAATGCGCAGCAATTTTCCTGGGCCTGCATCATTGCCGCCCTGCCCTATGCAGGGCGGATGGCAAAAGTGTTATTCCGCCGGTTTGAGTTTCTCGAAAAGTTTTTGGGCGTCCGGCCGCTGATCAAACGCCTTGATGTTGGCAAGCAGGTTCTGCAATTTTTCCCGCGCCTCTTTGGACTTGCCATCGGCCGCCAGAGCCGCTGCGTAATGATAATTGACTTCACCCGATCTGGGCAATTTTTCCGCCGCTTTGCTCAGGATCGGCACGGCTTCGCTGGCCCGGCCTTCCTGCACCAGCATCCATCCATAGGTGTCTTGGATCTCAGGTGATTCCGGCGCCAGTTTGTAAGCGGTGCCGGCAAGTTCAACGCCTCGTTTATCGCCCTTCTGCATATACAGCCAGCCGAGATTGTTCAGGATTAGCGGATTGCCGGGAAATTTCTCGTTCAGGGCTTCGTTTTCGGTGATCGCGGCGTCCACATCGCTTAAGCGTATCAGTTCGGTCGAATAGAACAGGCGGGTCCGCCAATCTTCCGGGTTCTTGAGCGTCCAGTCTTTGATTTTTCTCATGGCGGCCGGGGTGTCGCCACTGCGATTCAGGGCCGAATACGCCAGCAGCATCACCCTGCTGCTGGGTTCGATTGCCAGGGCCTTTTCATATGCCTCAATGGCTTTGGGAAAATTTTCATTGGCGAAATAGACATTGCCCACCAGTGTGATGGCTTCAATGCTGTCAGGCTTCTCGTCACGGTATTTTATGGCGAGCGTTTCGGCAGCGCCGCCGCCGGCGCTTCTTAGCTCCAACATCACGCGGTCTTCTTTGGCTTCGAATAAATCCGGGTCAACGTTGATCGCTTCGCTGGCGGATGCTTTAGCCTCCTCCAGATTGTTGTTTGCAGCCAACGCCCTGGCCAGCAGCAGGTGGGCGCGGGCGGATTTTGGCGTAAGCGAAATCAGTTTGCGGTAACTGCTGACGGCGCTGGGTATTTGTTTGTTTACGGTTTGCACCTGCGCCATAGCGCTGACGGCTTTCGGTGAATCGGGCGCCATTTGCACAAGCTCGCTTGCTGATTGCAGGGCGGCCGAAGCATTCCCTCGCCGCAACTGTAAATCAATGAGCGCCAGGCGTGAGATTTCCGATTTAGGGTTCCCGGCGATTGCCTGCTGCAGCCACTTTACGGCGCCGTCAAAATCTTTTTCCTGCACGGCAATATCCGTAAGCAGCAAAAGCGCCCGTTCGTGGTCCTTGCTCAATTCCAGAACTTTCTGCAATTGCTTTTTTGCAGCCCCCAGATTCTTGTCAGCGCGATCCATTTGGGCAAGATTTAGCCGGGCTGAGACAGCCTCGGGCTCCGCCTCTATCGCCTTTTCAAATGAAATGCGCGCATTGGGGATGTCGTTCTTGGCGGCGTACGCCGATCCGACAAGGTTATGGGCGGAGCCGCTTTTTTCATTGTTCTTAGCGTGATTCAGTGCGGCCGCCAGCGCCTTGTCATATTCCTTTGCGCGCATATGCGTCATGATCAGCAGCAGATTGGCGCGGTCTGATCCGCCTGCCTCGCCTTGCGTCAGGGCTTCTAGCTCCTGTATGGCCTGGTCCTTCTCACCCATTCCGAGGGAGGAAATGGCAAGCTGCTCACGCACGGCTTGGTTTTCGGGGGCCAGAACTTGCAGTTCCTTGAAAACCCTGGCCGCGCCGGCGTAATCATTGTTCGCCAGAAAAATATTTCCGAGAAGGGATAAAAAGCCGGTGTCTCCAGCGCCTTGCGTTTCGAACGGCTTCAGGACGCGAAGCGCCTCGGCGGCGCGTTTTTGGCGCATATACACGGAGGCAACCAGCTTTGCCGCGTCAATATTTTCAGGGTTGGCTGATTGATACCGCTCGGCGTACCGCACGGCGCCCTCAAGCTGGTTTAATTGCAAATTGAGGGTACTGAGCAGATACACGGCCGGCATGAATTCGGCCAGACGAAATTCCACCGGCGCCAGGGTTTCCAGAGCTTTTGCCGGCTCGGCGCGCTGCGCCTGCACAACCGCCTTTACGTAGCGCGGCATGGGCATATCGGGCAGGCGCGTCATCAGCGCGTCCGCGTCGGCTTCGGCCTCGGCGAATTTTTTCAGCCCCAGATAAGTGATCGAGCGCGCCAGTTGGGCTGGAACGTAATTTTCTTCAACCTCGAGCGTGGCGCTATACGCCGTCACCGCCCCCTCAAGATCTTTCTGCACACGCCGCAGCTCGCCCTTTTGATATAATGCTGGGGCGAATTTGGGGTTGATCTCAATGGCGCTGTCTATCGATGCTTCTGCTTCGGGGGGCATGTTTTGTTTAAGAAAAAGCTCCGCCTCCGCCAGGAAAAACGATTCCAGCTTTGCGGAATCGGCGCGCGCGCTATCCAGTTCGGCTTGCGCCTTGGGAATATCGTTTTCCCTGATATAGGCGCGGGCGCGGATGGTGTGCGCAATGGCCTTGGTTTCACCGGTAAGTTTTTCGGTGCTAATTTCCGTCAGCAATTCCTTTGATTTGCCTTGCAGCAAATAGGCCTGTGCTAACGGCAGCAGGATTTTATCTTCCGGCAAGCCGCGCCGCAGCGCCTCGCGAAATTCTTTTTCCGCACTTTGCGCATCGCCACGCCGCAAATGATACTGGCCCAGCAACAGGCGGGCCTCGACATTATCGGGGTCCGCCTTGACGGCGTTTTTAAGCTGAATCGCCGCCGCCGCACCATCGCCTTTTTTAAGATATTCTTCCGCCTCTTTATAATAGTCCTGCGATTCTTCGGTTATCGCATAGGCCGCACTGGTGACTAGGGCCAGCCCCAGCACGACCAGGCATAATGTGCTCAATACAATAATCCGGCTGGCTCGTTTGGTGCTATGTGGCATGGAATATCCCGGTTGGTTGAGTGGCGCGATGGTTCTGTTTTAAAGGCATAGCTTGTAACGGGTAAAGATTAACACCCACTTGCGCGAATATAGTAACTGCTGTGCGGTTTGGGAATAGAGGAAGCTGGGTTGGGCCGCTGCCCATCAGCCCGGAAAGAATGCCTTGAGAACAAGCGCCGTGACGCCGCCAAGCAGCAACCCCATCATCCATTTGAGGACAAAAAGGTCGCGCTGCATGGGCACAATTTGCTCCCGCTCCAGCCGGGCGATATCCGCCTTTAGATCGCGCTCCAGACGGGCGATATCGGCGCGCACACCCCTGATATCATCCTTGCTCGCCAGTTGCAGTTCCATGGCTTCTGAAAGCGCAAACACCAGAACTTCAGCCTGCGCCTTGGCTTGCGGCTCGGGCACACCTGCCGCGCGCAGCTTGTCCACGAATTTGAGGGTATCAAAGGTCACGGTCACCATGCGCCGCAGCCTATCATCCTTGCCGCTTTTTGGCCAGTGCAATACCCGATCCCTACCCCAAACAAAAACGGCGGCCCGGAATGGACCTGATTGAAGGTGATCAGGCGTCAGTCAGATTGAGGCGGTTTTCGATG
>CAMTWQ010000033.1:0-31424 GCA_947085465.1 uncultured Alphaproteobacteria bacterium | reverse complement strand
CCCACTTAATCGCGGGCTGCTCTAGCGCCGCCTTGACGGCTTTGGCCGCATCGGCGATAGCCGGACGCGCCGCACTGATCGCGCCGGCCATCGTAAAGAAACCATGGATCATGCCGTCATAATTCACATGGGTTACTTTCACGCCTGCCGCTTGCAGCTTTTCCGCATACATCCGCCCCTCATCGCGCAGCACATCATATTGCGCTGTAATCACATAGGCGGGCGGCAGTCCGGCAAAGCTTTTGGCGCGCAGCGGCGACAGGCGCGGATCATTCTCATCCGTGCCCTTTGGCGCATACAGGTCATAGAAATAATCCATGGTTTTTAGTTCCAGAAAATACCCTGCAGCATTTTCTTGTCTCGCTGGCGTCACAAGCGCCATATCCGTGGCGGGATAAATCAATAATTGAAATGCGATTGCGGGGCCGCCCGCATCGCGCGCCACCTGACAGACGACGGCGCTAAGATTTCCACCCGCGCTATCGCCGCCAACAGCGATCCGGTTGGGATCAATGCCAAGCTGTGCCGCATTGTTGGCTACCCATTTTAGCGCGGCAAAGCAATCATCAACCGCCGCCGGAAAAACATGCTCCGGCGCTAAACGGTAATCCACCGAGATCACCCGGCAGCCGCTGTCATTCGCCAGCAAACGGCAAACCCCCTCATGGGTTTCCAGATCGCCGATCACCCAGCCGCCGCCATGATAGTAAACCAAACTAGGCAGCGGCTCTGCGCCCGCAGCCACGGGTGTATAGATACGGATGGGGATTTCCCCGGCTGGCCCCGGGATCATGCGGTTTTCGATCTTGCCGATGGGCACGTCCTGCGCGTCGAGCATCGCCGACATGGCGCGGAACATCGCCCGCCCGCCCGCTGGCGGCAGATCCGCCAGACTTGGCGCATCCGGATTAGCTGAAAACTGGGCGAGCAATCCCGCCACCTGGGTATCCAACGCCATTGCCACTCTCCTGCTGCCGGATATTATTATCTTTGATTGGCGGCATTTTGAACGGGCGGCCCCGTATAAGCAAGGGCGGGCTATTTTTGCTAGATTAGTGCACGGTTAGCTTGCCAGCAGGGAGGCGCCCGTTTGCCGCGTCTGCAATAAATGCATGCAGCGCTTGCCAATCCGGGATCAATGCCTGCTGACCGGATTCGATCATGGCCTGCAAGCCATTTACGGCGAACGCGATCGCTTTGGCGGCGCCGTCACGGGCGACGAGATAGTTAGCTGTCATATGCAGATCTTGGGTCGACACCATTGAATTACTCGCGGGAATATTGAAACCATCTTCTACGCAAGCCCCATGCCACGATCATGGTTGCTAATTTCCGGTTATTTCCCTTGATTTTTCAGTACCCGGCGCAAAGGCTTAGAGCAGCCCGCGATTAAGTGGGGTCACTTCGTGACCCCACTTAATCGCGGAAAGCTGCTCTAACACATTAAAATCAAGCAATTTTTACCGTTTTGATTGAACCATTTGGTTCAATCACAACGGAAATGGCTCTAGACCATGTTCGGATCATATGGGATCGCCACTTGCGACCCCATATGATCCGTAAAACATGGTCGAGTTGATGTTTTAGAGCCATTTTTACCGTTTTGATTGAACCAAATGGTTCAATCAAAACGGAAATGGCTCTAGGCAGTTTCTACCGCCGCACCGCTAAGCTGGGCAAAAATACCCCGCGCTTAAAGCAATTCCGCCCGATCCCCCAGCCGCACCCATCCGGCCCCGGCAACCCGGCATACCGCACCGGCGCGCCAGCCGGGCAGTAAGGCCTTGCGCAGACCCGTCCTGGCCTTTTCCATCATACTGCATGGATCACATTCATCTGTGATCACCAGCACCGCCTCGCCCACTTGCAGCCGCGCGCCAATACGCCCGGTAAGATCAAGCCCCCGAACCAGCAAATTGGCGCGCCGCGTCACCCATGGCAGTTCCTCGCCCAGTAAGGCGCAAGCGGCCCGCCAGCCCTCCTCGGTCAGCACCGTTACCTGCCGGTCGTGCGCCGCGCCGCGAAAGTCGCCGGTCAGACCGGCGGCGACAGTAATTTCAGACTGTGTTAATGGTTGCATCGGCGCGCGCGGCCTATCTCGCAGCGCAATCCCGGTTACTTCTCCCATGGCCTCCTCCACTGTTTAGAGAAAGATTTCCACGTTCTCTAAACCCAGCTTCATCCCGCCGAAATTTTTTCCCGCCGGTTCTGGGGTGTTCAGCGCATGGGCGCGCATGGCGTGTATGTCGCGGAACTGGCGCTGCAATACATTATCGCGGTGCAGCGCCCGGCCGCCTGCCGCCTCCATGATCAAGTCCGCCGCCTTGACCGCGCTCACCGTCGCAAATGCCGCGTCCCAGCGCGTCTGTACGCGCAGATCAAGCGGCAACACCCCGCCCCGCGCGATAATCGCCCCCATCCGGCCGAGATTATCCAGCACCCGCAACCTTGCGCCGCGCACCATGGCGTCCGCCTCGGCGACGCGCATCTGTACAGAGGGATCCTTGGCGAAACTTCCCCGGCCGGAAATTCCGCCCAGCCGGTTCTCACGCACCTTTGTTTGTTCACAGAAGTTATCGATCATGCCGGCGGCTGCCCCAACCGGTGGCGCAACAATGGCCTGGGCAAAAATTTGCCCGAACGGATATTTATACAGTTCACCAGGAAACGCTTCAGCGCCCGGATTTTGCAGCCGGAAGGCGCTGAGCATGGAGTGTGTCCGGTAAGCGGGAACGAACGCATCCTCGACCACAATATCCTTGCTGCCTGAACCGCTTAATCCCGACACATGCCAATTATCATCAATACGGTAATCACTGCGCGGAATGAGGAACGTAAACATATCGCGCCCGCCGCCCTCATTGGTGACGGTAGCCCCCAGGAACACCCACTGGCAGTGATCGCAGCCGGTTGAAAACGACCAGCGCCCGTTTACGCGATACCCGCCGCTTACCGGCTCTGCCTTACCTGTTGGCGCATAGGAAGACGAAATCAGAACTGTTTCATCCTCACCCCATACATCTTGCGCGGCGCGCGGATCAAACAGCGGCACCTGCCAGTTGTGCACACCGACAATGCCGAGCACCCAGGCGGTGGCGCCGCAACCGCGTCCAACCTCCATGCACACATCCACAAACAAAGATGGCGGCATTTCATAACCGCCATATTTTTTCGGGTGCAGGATTTTGAAAAACCCCGCGCCATGCAGATCGCGCATGGTGGCTGCGGGAAGCTGCCGCAAGCCCTCGGTCTCTTGCCCCCGATCCCGGAAAACAGGGGCCAGCGCCCTTGCCCGATCCAGTAATTCCTCATGTGTTGGCATTGGCGCCCCGATCATTTGGTCAATAGGTTTTCACGACATGCTTTCCGATAATGTTACGCTGAATCTGGTTGGTGCCTTCGATGATCTGCAACACCTTGGCGTCACGGAAATATTGCTCGATCCGGTTATCCTTTGAGATGCCGGCGGAGCCGAACAATTGCAGCGCGTCGGTCGCCACCTTCATCGCCACATCGGTGGCGAAGCATTTGGCCATCGCAGCACTTGGCGCCAGCTCCTTTCCAACAGCCCCGCCATCCGCAATGGCTGCCGACTTGTACACCAGAAGACGCGCCGCCTCGGTTTGCATGGCCATGTCGGCAAGCATCCACTGCACACCCTGAAATTCCGACACCGATTGGCCAAAGGCTTTTCTTTCGCGCACATAGTCAACGGCCAAATCGATCGCCCCTTGCGCCAAACCAACGCCGCGCGCGCCGATGATCGGGCGGCTTTTATTGAACGCCTCCATCACCAGCAGAAAACCTTCGCCCTCGGGGCCAAGCCGGTTGGCCTCCGGAACAAAGCAATCCTCAAAATGGATCGCAGAAGAAGGAACGCCCCGCGAACCCAATTTGTGTTCGCCCTTGCCGATGGTGAACCCCTTCATGCCTTTTTCAAGGATGAAAACGCTGATGCCGCCATGGCGTTTGGTTGGATCGGTCTTTGCCGCCACAATGACAAAATCAGCAATGGCGGAGTTGGTGGAGAATATCTTGTTGCCGTTCAGAACATATCCGCCATCGGTCTTTATGGCGCGTGTGGCGATGCCCGCGACATCTGATCCCGCACCCGGCTCGGTCACTGAAATCGCCGCCCGCAATGCGCCGCTCGCCAGGCCTGGCAGGAAGCGGGCCTTTTGTTCCGCTGTGCCGCCGTACAGCACCGCGCCGAAGGGCACCCATTGCACGATCAGCAAATAGGCGGTGTTATAACATATGCGCCCCAGCTCCTCGACGGCGATACAGGCTGAAAGAACCGAATTGGCGCCGCCATATTCTTCCGGAAACGGCAGCGCGAACAGGCCCAGATCGCGCAACGCCTCAAACATGTCCTGCGGATAATCCGCAGTGGCGTCGATTTCCTGCGCGCGCATGGCGACTTTTTCCAGTGCGAATCTACGCACCATATCGCGCAATAGAATCTGTTCCTCGCTAAGGCTGTATTGTTGCATGGCTCTATCCCTGGTGTGAATCGCGCATCGCGCGGCCCGCCGCCAAACGCATCGGCGTATAGGTGATGACGGTCTCGCCCGTCTGTTTGATAATATTGTTCCGGGTACGGACCAGGCCCCGGTTCGGGTCTTTTGATGTGGGGCGGGATTCAAGCACCTCGACTTCCACATGCACCGTGTCGCCCACAAAGGTCGGCCCTTTTACGTCGAACTCCATATTCAGAAACGCCATGCCCGTGCGCTGCAATGTCGCTTGCACCAGCAGCCCCTCACAGATGCAATAGGCGAGCGCGCCGGGCACCAGCCGCCCGCCCTTGGGGCCGTATTTCGCCAGATATTCCACGTCCGTAAACAGCACCTCCACCATTCCGGTCACATTGATAAAGCCTACCAGATCGGCCTCTGTGATGGTCCGCCCAAGGGTGCGGAATTTTCGCCCCACCGGCAAATCTTCCCAGCAAAACCCCAAACCAACCGTATCCATATTCCCCTCCCCGCAATAAATGTTATGCTTAGACCATTTCCTGATTGGATTGAATCAATCCAATCAGGATAAAAATGGTCTAACACATTCAATTAGAGCCTTTCTTATCCGGTCAGGTTGGTTCAACCTGACCGGGAAAGGCTCTAGAGAAATCATATAGGTAACTGGCGAAATCGCCTATATGATTTAGTTCAATAAGAAACCTAGCAGGGGAGTTGAAAATGGAATTCATTCGGGTTGAAAGCGCGGGCGCGGTGCGCACGGTGACATTGACGCGCAGCGCGGTGCGCAATGCGCTGAACCGGGAAATGCTTCAGGAATTGGAAGATGCCTTCACGGTTAAGCCGCCTTCCGAGGAACGCCTGACCGTTATCCGCGCCGAGGGGCCGGTATTTTGCGCCGGCATGGACCTGAAGTCCCGCGACATCACCAGCTCCGGCGTCAGCCCCATCGAAAAAATGCTGTATGCGATTGAGATTTATCCGTTGCCCGTGCTTGGCGTGGTGCAGGGGGACGCCATTGCGGGCGGCAACGAACTGGCCCTGCATTGCGATATCGTGATCGCCAGCAGCACCGCGCGCTTTGGCATGTCGCTGGCGCAGATCGGTTTGGCGCCAACCTGGTTTCTGGCGAAAAAACTGCTGGAGGTCGCCGGGCCGGTTAAAACCAAGGAGTTCTTGCTGCTCGGCGATCCGTTCCCATCGACGCATATGTATGACATGGGCTTTATCGCCCGCGTCGCGCCACCGGAAAAATTACAGGAGGAAGCGCAAAAACTCATCGACCGGCTGGCCGCGAATGCGCCGCTGTCATTAAGGGCGATGAAAGCGCTGATCGTTCGGGAAATGTGCTTCCGCGACGGCATCTATCACAAGGATGTCGATGCGCTAGTGAACCTGTGCGGTCAAAGTGAAGACGGCAAGGAAGGCCCCAAAGCGCGGCTGGAGAAACGCCCTGCAAAATTTATTGGCCGTTGAGGGGGAAGTGATATGGGCATTCGCATCACCAAGCCGTTTCAGCCGCTAACCCCGGAAAACTTGAAAAAAGTGCACGCCTATCTGGGGGTCTATCATTTGGCGGAGCCGGACGGAACCATCTATTACATCGGCTTCGCCGGTGGCCGGACCCTGTTCGGCCTGAATAGTGAATTGCAGCGCGAAATGCAAGCGCGCGCCGGCAAGCCCGCGATGTTCCGCTATGAGGTGAACATGCAATATCTCAGCCGGCACGAAGAACTAATGATGCTGCATGTGGCCGATCATGGCGAATTGCCGGAACGCAACCGGCGCGAGCTGAAGCATAAACTGGGACGGCTGACGCCTGCCTGAGCGCATTGCTAATAAATATAACAGCCTGGGGGAATGACATGGACTATCAACTGAGCGATGAGCAGCGAATCATCATCGATACGGTGCGTAAATTCGTGCGTGAGGAAATCCTGCCGCTGGAAGATAAACTTGATCCCGATGCGGGCGATCTGGAGCCGGAGGATAAGGCCCGTCTGGTCGCCAAGGTGCAGGATATGGGGTTTTATGGCCTTGGCATACCGCCGGAATTTGGCGGGCCCGATCTGGACACCACGACCCAGACGCTGATCGCGATGGAACTGACGCAGCATCGCGCCGGCCTGTACAATCCCGCCTATGGGGTATTTGGCGGCGCTGGCCTGGCGCAATTGTTTGAGGCGACCGACGCGCAGAAAGAAAAATATCTCTATCCCACTTTGCGCGGCGAAAAGAGCACCTTTTTTGGGCTGACCGAACCGTCCGGCGGTTCCGATCCGGCGCGCGCCATTCAAACCAAGGCGGTGCGTGATGGCGATGACTGGGTGTTGAACGGCTCCAAGATATTCATCAGCGGCGCCGACCGCGCAGATTTTGGCCTGCTGTTCGCGCGCACCGATACGGATAAGGGGCGCGGCGGCGTTACCTGTTTTATCGTTGATGTGCCTTCGCCCGGATTTTATGTGCGCCGTGTGGTGCACACCTTGCGCTCGACCCGCTACGCCACGGAAATTCAGATCGAAAATCTGCGCGTGCCGCATAAGAATATTCTGGGCGAGGTGAACAAGGGGTTCGCCATCGCCAATGACCGGCTGACGCGCCAGCGCATTCCCTATGCGGCGGGCTGCGTGGGCGTCGCCATCAAGGCGCAGGAAATGGCCATCGAATATTGTAAAATCCGCAATACGTTTGGCGGGCCGCTCGCCTCGCGTCAATCCATTCAATGGATGATCGTCGACAATGAACTGGACATCCGCACTGCACGCTATCTGTGCCTGGATGCGGCGCAAAAAGCCGATAGGGGTGAAGAATTCCGCACCGAGGCGGCCATGGCGAAGCTTGTTGGCAGCGAGGCGGGCGGCCGGGTCGTCGACAGGGCCATGCAGATTTTTGGCGGCTATGGCATGACTAAAGACTTTCCATTCGAACGCTGGTACCGTGAAATGCGCATCCGCCGCATTGGCGAAGGCCCCAGCGAAGTGCAGCGCCTGGTGATTGCCCGCGACATTATCGGCGGCGCATTTCATTAGAGCCGTCAATATAATGTAACTACATTAAATCTTGACATTCCAATTTAATGTAGTTACGTTAATAGCGATAGAAATCACTTTCGATGCCGCCAGGGACGCCACGAACCAGGCAAAGCATGGCCTGTCCCTGGCTGAGGCGGGTAGACTTGACTGGGATACGGCGCTGACCTGGGTGGATACGCGCCGGGATTATGGTGAGACGAGAATACGCGGAATCGGGTATATCGGCCACCGTCTACACTTTGTGGTTTTTGTCGAACGCGAAGGGATTAAGCGAATTATCAGTTTGCGCAAAACCAAAGAAAGGGAGGATAGGCGTTATGCCCAAACTTAAACCCGGGCACATTTGGCCCACTCCGGAAGAGGATGCGGCGATTACGGCGGCGGCGGCTACCGACCCGGACAATCCTATCCTGACGGATGAGGAATGGGAGCAGATCAAACATCGGGTCCGTATCGGCCGCCCGCCCGCCGCCGTCACCAAAAAGAGCGTGACGATCCGCCTGTCGCGCGATGTGCTGGAACAATTTCAGGCGGGCGGGGATGGCTGGCAAACCCGCATTGACGCCGCGCTGAAAGACTGGCTGAAAAGCCACGCGACCGCCGAATAATTATCTGTAAACGGAGTACTTGAATGACGCACCGTCCCTATCCGCTGGAAGGCGTCACGGTCATTGACCTTGGCCAGGTTTATCAGGGCCCCTATGCAACCCTGCTGATGGCCAAGGCCGGCGCTAACGTCATCAAAATCGAACCCGTGACCGGTGAGCCGTTGCGGGCGCGAGAAAAAGTCGGCGGCAGCGCCATGCTGCCCATGGCCATGCTCAACGCTAACAAGCGCGACATCACGCTGAATCTGAAATCCGCCAAGGGCCGTGAAATTCTGATCGCGCTCTGTAAAAAAGGCGACGTGCTGATCGAAAATTACGCGCCGGGCGTCCTGGACAAGCTTGGCGTCGGCGCACAAGTCCTGATGCAAGCCAACCCGAAGCTGATTTACGCGTCGGGCAGCGGCTTTGGCCTGAGCGGCCCTGACCGCGACGGCCTGGCCATGGATCTGACCGTGCAGGCGGTGTCCGGCATCATGAGCGTCACCGGCTTTCCCGATGGGCCGCCCCTGAAGGCGGGACCAGCGGTGGCGGATTTTCTTTCCGGCACGCATCTATACGCGGGCATCGTCACCGCATTGTTTGAGCGCGAGCGCACTGGCCTGGGGCGGCTGGTCGAGGTCGCCATGCAGGAGACAATTTATCCCACTCTCGCGTCGAGCCTTGGCATGTGGCACGGCTCGGGCGGGGCGCTGCCGCCGCGCACCGGCAACCAGCATGCGGGATTGGCGATCACGCCGTACAATGTGTATCCGGCAAGCGACGGGTATATCGCGATTATCTGCGTTACCGAACAGCATTGGCAAAATCTGCTCACCGCCATGGGGCGTGAAGATCTGCGCGGCGATGACCGGTTTGAAAAGAACGCCGCACGGGTGCGCAATCTGGCGCAGACGGATCGCGTCGTCACCGAGTGGTCGGAAAAACTGCCCAAGGGAAAAATATTCGAGATCACCAAGCAGCACCGCATTCCATCGGCGCCTGTGCGCGACCTAATTGAAGTGGTCAATGATGTGGGCATGCATGAACGCGGGATGCTGCAATGGATCGATCATCCCACCATGGGGCGGATTGTGATCCCGAATAGCCCGCTGCGGTTTCATGGCACGCCGCAGATGATGGGCGGGCCGCATCCAGCATTAGGCGAACATAATGTTGAGGTTTATGCCGAAATGCTTGGCCTCTCGGCCACCGAGGTGGCGGCGCTTAAGGATGAGGGAGTTATTTAGCCTTGCCGAAATTTGCAATGCGCTCGCCCATATCCTTTGCAACGCCTGGGCCTTTATGCAGCTCAAACGCAAGACCCTCTGACA
Organism: uncultured Alphaproteobacteria bacterium; assembly: GCA_947085465.1. Taxonomy (GTDB): domain Bacteria; phylum Pseudomonadota; class Alphaproteobacteria; order UBA11222; family UBA11222; genus CAMTWQ01. The sequence goes on along the minus strand of CAMTWQ010000033.1, from coordinate 21,993 downwards.
GATCAAGCTCCTGGCTTTGCTGGTACAGCAGTTTATTGCCGCGCGCAGAATGCCAGCTATTCGCCACGATGCCGCGCGCAAAATCCATCACATAGGCGTCCAGTTCCGCATCCGGCACACATACATTGGCCAGACCGATGGCAACGGCCTCCTGCGCTGAAACTTCACGGGCCGTAAACGACATTTCCTTTGCCTTGATAAGCCCGATCCGGCGCGGCAGGCGCTGGGTCATGCCCCACGAAGGCACCATGCCAAATTTTCCGTGCGTATCGCAAAACCTTGCTGTGTCCGACGCAATCAGTAAATCACACCCCAGCATCAGCTCCATACCGCCGGTAAAACAATGTCCGCGCACAGAGCAAATCACCGGCTGCGGAAGATTTTCGATGGCCACGATGGTTTCCGCCTGAAAGTGCTTTGTTGGCGCGCGTTCCCGCGCCTGGATGGCGCGCAGATCATTGCCGGCGGAAAAACTTTTCCCCGCCCCGGTAAGAATAACGCACCCAACCGTATCGATGCTTTGGGCAATGGCGTCCACATGCGCCCGCAACTCGACAAACAATTGCGGGTTCATGGCGTTCAACTGCTCCGGGCGATTCAATGTCAGAATCGCAATCCCGTCTCTATCTTCCCGTAACACCAACGCCATGCCAGCCCCCATCGTTGCGCTTGTTTCTTAGCCAGCGTAATGCTTTCCTATAGCGGAACAAACATCAAAAACAGCGAGGGGCAGGACATGAACAGGCTGGATGGAAAAATCGCCATTATCAGCGGCGGCGCGCGCGGAATTGGCGGGGAAACCGCCCGCAGAATGGCCGAACACGGGGCAAAGGTCCTTATCGGCGACGTACTGGAAACAGAGGGCGCCGCCAACGCGCAGGCTATCCGGGACGCGGGCGGCATTGCCGCCTATGTACATCTTGACGTGACCAAAGCGGCGGCCTGGGAAAACGCCGTGGCGGTGGCGGTAAAAAATTACGGCGGCGTCGATATTCTGCTCAACAATGCGGGCGCCTATATCACCAAGCCAATTCTGGAAACCACTCAGGAGGATTTCGCCCTGCTGGTGGCGGTGAATCTGGAAGGGGTGTTTCTTGGCACCAAAATATGCGCGCCTGAAATGATCCGCCGCGCGCAAACCGCAGCCGTTGGCAGCGCCATTGTCAATATCTCAAGCGTCGCCGGATTGGTCGGATCGCGCAATTCACCGGTCTATTCGATGACCAAGGGCGGCGTGCGGCTGTTCACCAAATCAACGGCGCTTGAATTCGCCAAACGGCGCGTGCGCTGCAATTCGGTGCATCCCGGCCTGATTGACACGCCGATGGGCAATCTGGCGATGAACCGGCCAGGCAGCCGCAGAGGCAGCAATGAAATGCGCGAAGCCTTCGCCAAATCGCATCCCATCGGACGCATTGGCGAGCCGCGCGACATTGCCAGCGCCGTGGTGTTTCTTTCTTCCGACGATGCGGCGTTCATCACCGGCGCGGAATTCGCCGTCGATGGCGGCATTACCGCGCAATAGAGCAGCCCGTATTTAAGTGGAGTCACTTTGTGCCCCCACTTAAATGCGGAAAGCTGCTCTAACACATTAAAATCCAGAGCAATTTTCTTTATTAAGTTCGAGCCGCATGGCTCGAACTTAATGCAGATTGCTCTGGAGTCAATTCATCCGCAAAATGGCGCGGGTTTCCTCTGGCGTGGCGACCCCGCGCCCATGCTTGCGGGCGATGTCCGCGAAGCTGGCGATCACCTCGGCATTGGTTGGCGCGCCAAGCTCTGTATACGCATGATCACCCAGCCCCACGGCGACATGCCCACCCGCCGCAATAATCTTATCCGCAAGTTTCAATAGGCTGCCGCCGCCATTAAATACGGTCCACTCGATAGGGACATTTTCAGGCAGCACATTGAGATACGCGTCAAGCCCGGCCACGGTCGCCGGATGCCCCGCCGGACCAGGCCCGTCCGTCAGCGTCAAACCAAGATAAACCGGTTCCTCTAGCAAGCCCATGTCGTGAAAAATCATCGCCTCGCGCATAAACGAAATGTTCCAAGCCACTGCGCATGGCTTCAATCCCGCCGCGCGAAGTTCCTTGGCGAAATATATCAGCGTTTCAGTGGTGTTCACATACATCTGATCCGTGGTGATAAATTTTCGCTCCTTTGCCTTGTAGGCGTTAATATTGGTGCTGCCCATATCCATCGGCGCGAAATCTGGCCGCGTACGCTTGTTCTTCGCCATATCGAGCACATGCTTAAGCCGCCCCTCTTTTGAAGCGGCCAGCATATTAGCGCCGAGGGTTGGATGCACCAGCACATCGCTCATCTCATGAACCCGCGCAATGGTTTCGGCATAGCTGACCATATCATGGCATGGCGCGCCATTATCCTCGCGCGCGTGAAAATGCACGATGCTGGCCCCCGCCTCGCGGCAGGCCGCCGCATCGCGCGCAATTTCCTCAGAGGTCCAGGGAACATTCGGGTTGCGCTTGCGCATGGCGTATTCATTGACACGCGCCTCGATGATCAATTTCTGCATGACCTGCCTCGCTTTTTAGGTGTAAACGGACGGTATTCCCGCGCTAAATGCTCAAATAAGATTAATTCATCCGTAAAATGGCGCGGGCCTCCTCTGGCGTCGCAACCCCACGCCCATGCTTGCGGGCGATATCGGCGAACATGGCGATCAGCTCCGCATTGGTTGGCGAACCAATCTCTGCATACGGATGATCCCCCAGACCAACCGATATATGACCGCCTGCGGAAATGATCTTGTCCGCCAGATGCAACAGATCGCCGCCGAAATTTAACGCGGTCCACTCGATCGGGATATCGGGGGGTAAAATATTAATGTAGGCGTCCAGCCCGGCCGCAGTAGGCGGATGACCCGCCGAGAGCGCCCCCTCGGTGAGCATCAGGCCGAGATAAATCGGCTGCTCCAGCAATTCCATCTCATGGAATCTCAGCGCCTCGCGCACGTAAGAAATGTTCCACGCCGCCGCTAGCGGTTTCAAACCCGCCGCACGAAGCGCCCTGGCGAAATACATCAGTGTTTCCGTGGTGTTCACATACATCTGATCCGTGGTGATATATTTGCGCGCTCTTGGATCGTATGCATCTATATTGGTGCTGCCCATATCCATCGGCGCAATATCGGGCCGCGTGCGCTTGTCCTTCGCCATATCGAGCACATGCTTGAGCCGTCCCTCTTTTGAGGCGGCCAGCGTATTGGCGCCCAGCGTTGGATGCACCAGCACATCGCAGACTTCATGCACACGCGCGATGGTTTCAGCATAACGCTTCGCATCATGGCATGGCGCGCCATTGTCCTCGCGCGCGTGAAAATGCACGATGCTGGCCCCCGCCTCGCGGCAGGCCGCCGCATCGCGCGCAATTTCCTCCGAGGTCCAGGGAACATTCGGGTTGCGCTTGCGCATGGCGTATTCATTGACACGCGCCTCGATGATCAATTTCTGCATGACCCGCCTCGCTGTTTTAATGGTTCGCCGTTACTTAAAGCTTTTGACGTATTTGCCAATGCTAGCGATCGCCTTGGTCGCGTCCGGCAGGAAGGGCGCGAACAAATGCCAGACATGCGGCATGTGCGGCCATACTTCGAGCTTGGAGTTAACCCCTGCCGCCTTCGCCTTTTTGTGGCAACGGGTGCTGTCATCCAGCAAGGTTTCCGCATCACCCACATGAAACAATAGCGGCGGCAAACCCTTAAAATTTCCATAGAACGGCGAGGCGAGCGGAATATCTTGCGGTTTTTTGCCGTTCAGATACATCGCCGAAATCGTGGCCAACGCCTCCCCGCCAGCAATGGGGTCGATCTTGGCGCGGGTTTTCATCGATGCGCCAGTGCCGCCCAGATCGGTCCATGCGGAAATAGGGATCGCAGCCGTGGGCAACGTATCGCCCGCATCGCGCAACGCCATACAGGTTGACAGGGTCAGGCCGCCGCCGGCGCTGTCCCCGGCGATAAATGTCCGGCGGGCGGGCGATAGTCCATTCGGGCCATTTTTCTGCATCCACTTGAATACTTTCACGGCATCCTCGACCGGCGCCGGAAACATATTCTCCGGCATCAAGCGGTAATCGACCGCCAGCACCGCGCCGCCAATGGCTTTGGCAAGACGCGAGCACAGCCCGCTATGTGAATAAAGCCCGCCCGCCATATAACCGCCGCCATGCAGATACATCAGCCGCCGGCCCGGATCCATGTCCTGTGTTATGTGCCAGGCGCAAGGAACGCCTTCAACCGTGACATAGGTCATTGGGCCGGAAAGTTTCATGTTATCTTCGCTGACCTTGGCGTAATCATCGAAGCTTTTGCGCAAGCCACCCACCGGATCGCCGCCCGACCCCGCCGCGCGCATAACGCTGCGAATATGATTATAGACAGCCACCGCCTGCGCCGAAGGCTTTGATGACTTCGGGGCGGATTTTGGAGCGGTTTTTTGGGATGATTTTGGAGCGGCTTTTTTCACGGCCTTTTTTACGGCCTTTTTAACACTTACAGCTTTTTTGACGGTTTTTTTCGTCGTTTTCTTGACGGCTTTTTTTACCGTCTTCTTTGCCGCCGCTTTGGTGATTTTTTTGACGCTTTTTGGGGCCGCCTTCTTGGCGGCTTTTTTCGCTGATTTCTTGGCTGATTTCTTGGCTGATTTTTTTACTATCTTCTTTTTAGCCGTCTTTTTTAGCGCCATGCTTCGCACTCCCCTTGGTTGGTCTGTCCATGCTTGCTGTACAGCTAGAGCGTTTTTAGGGAGTCAAGTGACTCCGTAAAGGCTGAAAATGCTCTAGACCATTTCCTGATCGGATTGAATCAATCCGATCAGGATAAAAATGGTCTAACACATTGAATTAGAGCCTTTCTTATCCGGTCAGGTTGATTCAACCTGACCGGGAAAGGCTCTAGGCCCATGTTGACCGAAAGCCGCACTGCTACGCAATACACAAATGAGAGCCCAGAGCGTTTTTAGGAAAACCCAGACCGGGTTTTCCGGTCAAAAACGCGGCCAGATATAAAAACTAGAGCATTTTCAGCACATTTCAAAACGCTCTGGCTTTTTTTTAACCGCATTTTCGGGCGCCTTTACGGAGTCACGTGACTCCGTAAAGGCTGAAAATGCTCTAGCAGAAATATAATGCGCGCTAGCGGGCCACCGTCAACGACCCGGTTTCGCGCAACGGTATAAGCGCGCCTAGCTTACCGCCGCCCGGTTTTGCAGCCGGAACCGGCTTTGTGCGCTTGGGAACCAGGCCTTGCACATCAACCTTGTCGTTGACAAAAAACGGCTTGCCATCCGGGCCGGTGTATAAGCGCTTCTGCTCTTGAAGGTTAAACGGTCGAGACCCTAAACGGCCAAACACGGCGATCTGCCCGCCGGTTTCATCCACCGCACGGTCACGCTCAAGCCCCTTGGACAGGGCCGTTGCGGGTTGGCTGGTCTTGCGGCTGGCGATCAGTTCTGGCTTTGGTTCCGGGCTAAAACCATAAAAGCGCGGCTGGCTGTCCGGCGAGGTAAGCTGTATCACCTTCAGCCCGTTCACCCCGTCCGCCACATAGGCAAACAACGAGGCGTTGGTGGAGCTCACCACCACATCGCGCGCGTCACTGATCTGCCCATCGGCGTCATAGCGCATATAAAGTTTCGGCTGTTCCGGCTTCTCCACATCGGCGATCATCAGGCCCTCGGCCCCAGCCGCCACATAGGCGTAGGTGCGCGCTACATAGACGCGCCTAGCATCCGCCACCGGCACAAGCGCCCCCGGCACAGGGCGCGGCTTGCGCGGATCGGTAACGTCAACCACCTCAAGCCCCTTGGCCGTTGTCACAAACAAATACCGGAATTGCAGCGCCGTGGCGCGGGCGTCTTGCATGGCGAACCGCGCTGCGATTTGCGGCTTTAGCGGATCGGCCATATCAATCACCACCACTTCATCCGGCGTCGCCACGTAAAAAATACTGCCCGCGATGCTCAGATGCCGCGCGCCATTCAGCGCCCCTTCCGGGTTCCAGGTGAGCGCCCGCTTAAAGAAATTATTGCGCGGCTCGCCATCCGCCAATGACGCCACATCAACGACGATCAAACCTTCTTCGGCGTCGGTAATATACGCATAGCGGTAGATATCGTGCATTTTCTGCTCCTGATTGGTTTGCAGAATCAGCTCGCCCTCATTCCGGTTGATATTGATATTCTGATTGGTTGGCAGCGCCATGCAGGTGGCGTTCTTGGTTTTAAGCCGCGTGTTATGCCCAAGCATAGAGAACGGCGCGCTGATAATGCGATCCGAAAATCCCTTGTTGGCGATAGCATTTACGTCATAAGCCTGAAAACCCTTGGCGCCTTCAGCGACAAACAGATATTCACCGCGCAATTGCAGACAGCCGACATCGCCGGATTTCTGGGTATAGGATTCGGGCAGCTCGCGATTGCGCGCCAGATGCGCGTTATACCAATCGGGATAGGCGTAACGATGCAGATAGCTGCCGATCACCGCTTGCGGCTCCTCCCATTCGGTTACGCGCACCGCTTCGAATCCGCCCTCGCCCCCCACATAGGCGTTAAAGCCGGTGAAATTGACAAAGTTGGTGCCGTGCAGCAGCAACTGCGCCATGATGGCGTTATTATCGTTGGCCTCTGACAAATGACAATCGGCGCAGGTCTTGGTTTCGGTCACACGCTCCGTGTGCGGATAATGCGGGGCAAACGCCTGGCTGGAATAACCCGACGCGGCAATCGGCGGCTGTTGCACATACAGACGCTCGCGATTGATGTTGGTTGACGATAACACCAGTGCCGAGCTTGAGCGGATCGGCGCGATGGTGTTGCCCTTGACACTGGCGTTGACACCCAACTGGAACATATCGTCACGCGCCACTTGCGGATTATAGGTCGCGTAGTTGCGTGTCTCGCCGCCCTCAAAATGATGGCGCGGGGTTTTCCAGTTGGCCTCGATTGGCAAATGACAGCCCGCACAGCTTGTGGTCCAGGACAAGTGACAGGTGAAGCACTCCATCTTGTCGTCCGCGTGGGCGAGATTTTGCGGCGCAACCCCCGGCCCCCAGTCAAACGGCTTGCCAGCACTGCCCAATTTCGACATCAGCTTGGCGCGCGCCGCCTTGGGGTTATAGTTCTTGTGTTTGGGATCAACCGTATCCTTGACCAGGGTCATTTCCCATTCCAGCTTTGGGTCCACCATCGAGCGCTGAAACAGCTTGCCATCAATCCATTGAAAACGCCGTTTGCCCGATGGCGTAAAAGCAAGCGACAGATCGTTGCCCTCACCTTTCGCCGCTGGGCCGCTGGTGCGCAGCGAAGGATAGCGTTGCGCCGTGCCATGGCAATCATCACAGCGTATTTCAATCGCCGCTGCCACCTCGCCATACAGATGCCCATCTCCGTGCACGTCCTGTTCAAAATGGCAATCAACGCATTGCATGCCTTTTTCAAGATGGATGGATTTGAGATGCACGGCCTTCTTGAATTTTTCCGGATCTTCCGGCGGCACCACGCCGCCCTTGGCGTCGAGCAGATTTCCCTTGCGGTCACGCTTGAATATAGCGCGAAAATTCCAGCCATGACCATGATAGTCCGCGAACTGAGTATCCTTGAGTTTGGAATTGAGCAGCGATACGTCCTTCAAAAACTCCGGATCCGACCATTTGCCGCGCACCACGGCGCCTTCCGGGTTGCGGTCCAGCATTTCGCGCTGTTCGGCGTCCGTTGGATAGCGTTGCTTTTCGGGCCACATGAAGGGCGCATCGGCCTCGTAATCCCACATGGTGTAGCCCATGAACGAATTTACGAAAATGTTCGGCTGATGCATGTGGCAATTCATGCATTGCGAGGTCGGGATCGCCTGAGTGAATTCATGTTTAAGCGGATGGCCTTTTTCATCCTTCGAGATCGTAGGATCGGCGGTTTGGCTCAGGCCAGTGTTGCCAAACTTGGCATAGGGGCCGGAATGCAAGGGATCACGATCATTGGCGTAGGGCACATGACAACCGCCGCAACCGGAGGTTCGAAAATCGCCTGGATTGTCATTGGTGCCGAGGAACCACATGAACGGATCATTGAGCCGCGTCTTGTGAATATTGATCACCGGCACAGCGATGCGCAGGCCGGTGCCGGGGCCGCGGCTTGACTGTTTCTGATCAGGGCGGCCAGGTTCCTCCAATCGTTGTGTGAGGCCGGTTGAATTAGGAATGGCGATTTCCGGAAACTGGGTGGCGATGTTACGGCCGCCGCGCTCAAAAACCCGGAAGATGTCGCCGGGCGGAATTACTTCCCACGCCGGTAGCGGCAGCATAAAGGGGCGCACTCCGCGCGCCTCCATTTCCTTGGTCACTTCGCCAAGCGCCGAAATTTTCGCCGCGACGCCCTTATTATCATACGCCTCGCCTAGAAAATAATTCTTGTAGGGAAGAATGCCATTGTTGTAGGAGGCGCCGCCCCACAATAATGCGCCGGTCGACATCATCGAGCGCTTTGCCTTGGCGATAATGTCCGCATGGCAATTGCCGCAGGCGAGATCCGCCACACGGTAATCGCTGGGATTTACAAAACGCACATATTCCGCCGCCTCATGATTGAGCAGGGTAAAGCTTCCCTCGGGGTTGGCGCTTCGCGGATAATGCCAGCTTAGCGGCAGTGTTGGCGGAACATGCGCCTTTTCCTGCGCCGCAAAATAGGCCGCATCGCCCTGCGTAGCGTTATCGGGCTTGCGCACTTCCGCATTGCCGCCATGACAATCGGCGCATCCGATAATGACCGCCGGACTGGTATGCATACTCGCCGCATCGCTCGATGTATGGCAGCTTTTACAGCCCGCGCTTTTGGTTTCGGCTGCTTCTTTACTCTGGCGGGCAGGCGCCGCAGGCGTATCAGGATAAACAATCGCGCGGGGTTTTTCCTCGCCCGAAGCATAGGCAGGCGCAGCCCCAAGCAACGGCAAACCTGCCGTCAACAAAATCAACACGCGGGTGATGAATAGCGGCATGCTCATGATCAATACGCCAAAGTCAGATTTCCCAGCACGGTGTAGAAATACTCGCCCTGCGTATTATAAAGCGACTTGAAGCCGTCGTCTGGCGCTAGCGCTGCATATGACAGTCTAAACACGATGTTTTGAGTCATCAGTGGGCGAAAGATCGCTGATGCAGACAAATCCCATCCGATCCCTTTGTCTATATCGCCTTGATTTCGCAGCGCCTCAAGCGAGGCCGTCTCATTAAAATCAAGCCGGTTAAAATTCGTCGACAGGCGCAGCTCCGGCAACACGTCGAAGTCAGTTCCAACGCCAAGTAGGGTAATCCCCGGATTAACAAAATTCGATTGGCCATGATCCTTTGACGAACGCAAATCAGCCAGAACGCCATTGCGCGGCGAAAGAGTAACCCCGCCGCCTCCGATCAGCGGAATATTCTGGCGTATCCAAAAACTGGTGTCCGCGCCTGCAAATTGCGGATTTTCGAAAATCGCCGAATAACCCTCGGATTTACCATCGAACGGATCTTTGTCGCCGCTCGCATACAATAGTGAACCACGCAAGCGGACCCAGCTATAATCAACAGATGGCTCGGCGGCGAAGAAATAGGCGCGGATATCGCTTTGCTGATTGATAAAGATCGAACTATCTTCCTGGCCAAACGCATAGTAGGCCGATGCGGTAAGGTTCATCCGGCCAATGTGGCCATCGCCATTATAGCCCAGATATCCCACATCATATTCGCGCGGGCGCTGTACGCCGATGGTTGCCGGGCGCTGCTGAAAACCATTGCTGTCGTAAAACACCTCATTCGTCTCACGATTGCGGTTATACGCAACCGAAGCCTGACTTACGAAGCCAAGCACGGGAAAATCCTGGTAAAACACATTGGCGAAGTAAACATCGTCCTTACGAATATCCTCACCCACGTCATTCAGACCGCTGTTAGTGTCTTTCTCCAGCCGCCGGAACCAGGCCAGATTATATTGGAAGATGTTGTTGTTACGGGTGCCGAAAAACCGCACGCCAGGCTGATTATCCTGAAACAAAAATCCCCGAAAATCCGCCGTAAACGGCTGAATGCCCACACGGATCGAGTCGAAATCATACCGGTCCGACACATTACGGATATGATAGTCGGCGAAAAGCTCCTGCAATCCAATATGGCTGTCGGAACGGGTGTCGCCGCGATCCGGCGCGCGCCTTAACAGCCCAAATTCCTCAACGCTGGCGTAGTTGTAGTTGAATACCGGCGTCACGCGGAACTCATAATCTGGCGGCCGGAAAGCGGTATCTCCCTTTATCAGCGTGAAATTGGTGATCAGATTTTGGTTGAACACAAGCTGGTCTGGATTGCCAAACGGATCATTGTTGGCGGCTCGCCTGGTTGTGGCGATGCCGACCGGTACCGGAAAGGCGCGCGGCTCAACCACCGTGTCGGAGATAATGTTAAGCAGCACGAACCAGTCCTTGCCGAACACCGGCTTATCGCCCTTCAGCACATTATTGTTGTAGGGATCGAACCATTTTCCCTTGATGCCGAGGCCTTCCAATATCCGCCAGCGGTCAGGAACCGGCGCCATATCCGACTGCCGGTTATCCATATATTCCTGCATATCCTGATAGGTGCGTGGCAGATCGGCAGGCGGCGGCACGCCCTGGCGTGTGTGTGGATCATCCACCGAAGGTTGATTTTCCGGCAACGCTTCACCGGGCTGCCGGCGGCGCGGCACCTGCGCAATCTCCTCATAAGCAGGCGCAGCTTGATATGCGGGATATGGCGTAGGCTGATAGGCGGGCGTTATGGGTATCGGATCAGGCGCGCGTGGCGGCAGTGCATCCAGATAAGACGACGCGCTGGGCGGTGTGCTGAAGGTTGATGGCGCGGGTGATCCCAGTGGCGGTCCGCCTGGGGCTATTGGCGGTTGCGGCATATAGGCAGGCGCAGGGGCTTGGTACGCCGGCGCAGCCGCTGGAATAACTGGCGCGGAATAAGCGGGCGCAGCGCCGGATCGTTGCTCTTTTCCAGCCCAGGACGGACCGGCCAAGACACAGATAAGCGCCGCGCTGAAGATCACACTTAGAGCGTTTTTAGGAAAACCCGGACCGGGTTTTCCGGCCAGAAACGCGGCCAGATATAAAACTAGAGCATTTTCAGCCCATTTCAAAACGCTCTGGCTTTTATTCAACCGCATTTCTTGGCGCCTTCGCGGAGTCAAGCGACTCCGTGAAGGCTGAAAATGCTCTAGCCTGCGCGCCACGCTAAATCCCCTCACAAACATTTTGCTGCCGCGATCCCAAAAACGGCGCAAACGGACAAGCAGCATAACGCAAACGCACGCCGCCCGGCAGCAATTGATCGGCGCGTAGCGCTGCAGGCGCATTCGACACCCCGCTGGCAAGCGCGATACTGGCATTATGCAACCCTAAAAAGGCAACCATATCGTCCTGATCGATGCCGTCGCCAGAGACACCGATAGCCCCCACCAATGCGCCGTTCTTAAAAATCGGCACGGCGCCTGCAAATATCTGCAATCCGTTGGCCAGCGGGTTTAACCCTGAAACATTGGAGATTACCGGCGTACACCCAAGCCCCGTATCAACGGCGGCGGCGCCCGTTACAAACTGGATATGCTGTAGAATGTTGGTAACGGACAGATCGAGTTGCAGCCCGGTTGAAAATGGACTCCAGTTTGCAATTGGCCGGCTCATAGGGCCATTGGCATTTGTTTGCACGCCATCGGGATAATATGGCCGGGACAGATTGCCAATCGCCTTGCCGCTGAGCGCAAAGCCATTCGCCAGCGCAGTAGTCCCCATAAACGCCCTGATCTGAGCCACATAATCCGGTATCGCATAGGCATGTCCGGGAATAAGCCCATTAAGCGTGGTTGCGGTCACCCGAATGGCAGGAAACACGGCTGGATTATTCAGATTAGCCGCCGCGTTGACGTTCGATAAAAACGCTACCGAACGCGCCTTTTGCAGCGACACGTCAATCCCGAACAACGGCCCGTCCGGGGTGCGAGCCAGGCCCAGTATTGTCCCCTCCTGATCAACCAACGACACCGTGACCTGCACCGGGCTTTGCAATGGGCGGCGGATTTGCGCGCGGCTGGTGTTTGCCACCCGAAGCGCATGCCCCAGAATTGTAGAGACCTCGTTGACAGCCAGATTTTGCCCGCCGTTCACCGCCCCCGCAATGACCGGATTAAACGGCGCATCCGCGCCGGTCACCAGAATATGCGGCGCGCCGCCAGCGATATTCCTCACATTCGTATAGGCCGCGCCATCTGTCGCCGGAGCAATGGGACGCACACCGGAGGCGGAAGTCCCATACACTTGCCCGGCAATCGGCCCACCATTCGTCAGGCTGTCCGAATAGCCTGTTACATTGACAAAGGCGGGCGCCGCCGCCGCCGCCAGCCCTGGCGCGGCCAGCAATGCGCCTGGATCAACGTCCGTATAGCGCAAAGTCTTTCCCTCAACCGTGATGCGATCAGCAAGAATGCCGCGCGGCGCTTCATATCCAACAGTCCCTGCAATCGTGATGATTTCGTCCATATCGGAATCAAAATCGCTTGTATTGCGATCGAGGCCATAGACCCCATCGGCGGCAACGCCAATGCCGCCTACGAGCACCCCGCCCTTATACAGTGGCAGTCCGCCCGGGTCCGCCGACAGGCCGAGCGGCGCGCGCTTAGGGCCGCGCAGTTGATCCAATGGCGGTAGGGCCGGCGCATTGACGAAGCGGCGGCTCAAATCCGAACAGGGTAACTGACTGAACTGCACCCCAAACAGCGGGCCGCCCGGGCCAAAATCCTCGCCAGGATTAAAATGCTGCTGCACGATCTGGCTTGCCGTCCTGGTAGAGAACGCATTGCCCGACGACGACAGATAGGCGCCGGTCACGGCCTTGGAAATCGCCGCCATCGTTGCGGGCACGACACCCGCCAATCCATCAAGGCCGGTGCGAATGGGGCGGCCCGAGGTAACCGTCACCGCCGCCGGCGCGCCAGCCATTTGATATACCGCCAGCACATTGCCCACCCTGTCGGTCACGGCGATGGTGGCCGGACGCGCGCGGGCGTTTGCCTCCTGCACCGCCTGGGCAATGATTCGATTTACATCAGCAACCGTAAGATTCTGCGCCGCCGCCGGTAAGGAAAACGCCATAAAGCCGAGCAAAGCTAGGCCCAGCGCAAGTATTCTCCCACGCACCGCCCTTTGTCTTGCCCGCTTACACATGCCCGGCGCTATCTGCTTCATGGTTGCCCATATGAACCCCATATCAACCTTGTGCCGCAGACCCCATCCCGCGTCAATTCCCCTGCACGACATCGAAATAGCCAAACTTCATTTGCCCGCCGGCGCGATAATATAACGTCACCCGGAGCGGAAAATTGATCCGCGACAAATCCTGATTGAGCACCTTGAATTGCATGGCGCCGCCCGCCGCCGTAAAACCATTGTCCGGCAGATGGGCAGGCGCCCGGTCCCAAGGCTGAAACAGCCCGGCGCGGTCACGCATCAACGCGCCAGCCCCTGGAAATTGCACAACTACATGGGAAGTGTCCACAGCATCGCCATCGAGCAGTATCTGCTTGCTTACCACCGCCGCAGTGACATCCGAGAGCATAACAGGGGACAGTCTCACGCCAGCAGGCTGCAACCGCTCTTGGGCTGCCGCCACATTCCAGATGCAGACCAATATCGCCAGCGCGACAAGAAACCCTGACCGGCCAAATCCATGGAATCGAATCATTCGCGTCATCTAGTTCTTTTCGCCTTCCGGCGCAGGCGCCGTCACATCCAATATTCCAACACCATTCCAATCAGCGCGCGCCCGCTCGCGCGCGCCCATCAGCGGCTGGCCGGGCAGATGGAAAGCATGACACGTAAGACACGTGGAAGGCACCTGATTCGTGGCGTTCGCATCCCCGTGGCATTCTTTGCAAACGGCAATCTTTGGCAACAGCACATCCGCCGCCGACTTGGACTGTTCCGCCGCATGGCATGCGTCGCACTTCAGCATATCCACATGGGCGGAATGATCGAAGCGGCCATGCTTAAGCCATGTCTTCGTCACAGTAGCGGGGACGACGGCCCAGTTCAGCGGGCCGAGGCCCACACCTGTAGAAACTTCATGGCATTTGCCGCACATAATCTTACCGAATGACTGATCGGCCACCTTCTGCGCCTGGCTGTCGGCCCACTCCCGCGGGTTAATGCGCACACCTTGCGTGATTTCCGGCTGTGAACCCGGGCGGCGGCGTTCAGCTTCACCAGCAACGTCAGGCGCCTGTTCCTCGAATCCGCCGCGCAAGGCGTAGTCACTGTAGAATTCGCGCAGCAACAGTTGCGCATTCATCACCTGGCCATGCGGCAACGTGCGATCAGGACGCCGCGGGTCAAACACCAGTTGATGGCAGCGCTCACACATGCCCTCCATTCCAATCGGCTGAAAACCCGCAGCGCCATGTGGCAACTGGTGGCAATTGGCGCACTGAAGTGTTTCCTTGCCAGCCGGGCCGCGCACGCCTTCCTTTTTCAGATGCTTGTCATGGGGAAACTTCAGTCCCGATTGCTCAACCAATGCGGCTTTATCATCCAATTTGACACGCCTGAATACTTTATTAGCGCTGTCGATGACGACTGCCGGACGGAATTCCGGATGGTCGCGATCAAAACGGCCCGCGTTTTTGGTATCTATACCTGCCACTGTCTGTTCCAGGCCCTTATGGCAATCGATGCAAAACTCCTGCTTGGTTATGCTGATGTTGCCGTTTTCATCATGCTCTTTATGACAGGCGCCGCACCGTTCCTTGCTAAAATTCACAAATTTGCCGACCTTGGAAAACGTATCGGTTTTCGCATCAAAATGATGTGTTGTCAGTGCATGGCAGGCGCCGCAGGCTTCATCCTTAACCGGCACAAAGGCCTCTTGATGACATATGTTGCATTGATCAGAAACAAACCGGTGCGAACCTGATATCGGCCCACTATTCCATGCGCTATCTGGCCGCACGCCAGCCGTCTGCTTCACTGATTGTTCTTGATGAGCAGAGAAGTACATAATAGGCGCAATGAGAAACACCAATAGCGTAACAATAGCGCCAACCCAGGACCATAGGCGGCGGCTTAACCCATATTCCTCGAGGCTAAGTATGCTGCGCGCCTGTAACTTTTCAAAATCGTCGCCAAGCGGGCGGACCAATTCCACATCAATGGCCGCATCCTTGCCCTCGGGCGGCGCCAGTATAGTGATGTCATAAGGCCCAACACCCAGCACATCACCCGTTTGCAGCAATTTGCTGCGCACAGGACGGCCATTGACGCGAATATCGGCCTGCCCCACCGCCTCAACAAAAAGCTCGGCCCCGCGTAGCAGCATCACCGCATGATCAAGCTGCACACGAGGATCGGGCAAATAAACTTCTAGGCTGGTGTTCCGGCCAAAGCGAACCGTATTGACCGAAAGCTCTTCGATCCTTCGGGATACGCCGCCCTTGGCGCGGCGCGAGAGATGCGTAACGAGAATATCCACGCTTCAATCACCAATAGAAAAAAACTGAGACGATATGCGCTATCAATGCCACCAGCAGCGAAAACGACACCGGCACATGCATATACAGCCAAATGTCCAGCAGGCTCTTAAAGCGCACATCCCGCCTGGCGCGCCCCAGCAAATCCTCTTTTCGCGCCAATAGCATCAACAGCGCCCGGAACCCCTCGGCATTATCAGACACCGTATGCTCAGCCAGATGCTGTACGCCCCGGATGGCGGCGCCGGTGGGGCAGTTCCTATCCTTGCCGGATAATATCCGGCGGACGCCGCCGCCGATTTTCGTGCGCTCCGCGGCATCAAGCACCAACTGATTTACTTCATCTCCAAGCGGCAATGCCGCCGCCCGGCATTCCGCATCCAGCGATGCAATCTCGCGCATCATCAGTTCCAGCGTCACGCCGCGCCGGTTTTGCGTCATTAATTCGGGCACGCGCAGATAAGCGAACAAGCCAAATACGCCGCTCAGTATAACGATCACCATCAGTGCATAAGCAAGCGTGTGGACATTCCAGCCAAACTGGAAACCAGTATGCAGAGTGGCCACCACAATCAGCGCCAGCCCCAGATATACATGCGCGCTAAGCCAATCTTCGACAGAAGCGCCACCGCCGCCATAGCGGCGTTTGCGAATGCCAAACCACATCAGCCATACGATCAGCAGCGCGCCGATTGTTCCAAGCGCATAGCCGGCCCAAGTGCCGCCATTCCGGTTTCCATCGAAAGGTTCAAATGCGAAATAGGAAATTAGCGCGAAGAGACTGACCGCTAGCGCCCATTTCAGATATCGAAAATTTCTAAAAATCAGAATCGACTGAAACATTTATGCGCTCACCGGCGGTTTCCAGCACAGACAATGACGGTTGCGCCCGGATCTCTGCATCTCAAAGCCCCTGCGACACGATCTTAAAAAAGTGCTCTGGCTTCACACGCGCCGCAGCCCCCGTAGGACAGGCGCGAACACATGCCGGCCCGCCGTCGACATCCTTGCACATGTCGCATTTTACCGCTTTTTTGGGTGCTGGATCGGTTTTTTGTTTCGATTTTTTCGATTCCACCGTCATATCCGCACCCGGGCCTGGCCCCCGGCCGAATAACAACCATTGCAACAGGCCCGGTTTCTTTGGCGCCACCGCCGCCATATGAATAACGCCATATGGGCAATTACGCTCACAATTGCCGCAGCCGATACAGCTATCCGTAATATACACCTCGCCATTCGGATTACGCCGCAGTGCATCGGGCGGGCAATCCGCCATGCAATGCGGATGCTCGCAATGACGGCAAGAGGTGGGAACGTGCAGTGTTTCATATGTAGGCCCAGCCTCGCGGTCCAGCCGCGAAGTGCCCTGGTGTGTTTCGGCGCATGCTTTTTCACAATTGTCACAACGCACGCACAAGGATTCTTCGATCAGTAGAACGTCTGTCGCCTCACCCAATCCCTGCGCCACCAGAAATTGGATGATGCCACCAGCCTCCGGTTGCTTGGTTGTTTCAAGATTCGCCATCATCCGGCCACGATAGCTCGCCTCCATCGCACGCCGGACCGTGACATTGCGCGCCATCAATTGCCGGAAAGGCGCCCCATCAAGCCGCAAAGCCTCAACCGCCACCGCTGCCCGGATCGTGGCGGAACGCGGCGCATTGCTTATCAACGCCATTTCCCCAATATAATTGCCGGCCGCCACGTATGAGATGACGGATTCCTTGCCGCTGATCTCGCGCGACACAGTGACCGAACCGCGCTGAATGAGATAAAGTCCGTCTCCCTCGTCGCCTTCTCGGAATAGCACCTGGCCCTGATCGAATTTCTCGATTCGAACCGAACGAATAACATCTGCAAGGTCACCCATTGGGATTCCAGGCGCGATATAGGTTTGGATCTGGCGGCCTACCGTCACTTCGTCCATTACCCGCTTCACCGCCGCCACTGAATTTATCAGCTTGATCATTGAGCGGCGCGGCGTTTCAATCAGCAGGGATGGCGCATTAGCGAGCACTGTCGCGGTGCGGCGCCGGCCGGATAGCAGCCCCATTTCGCCAAAAAAATCGCCCTTGCCGAGCTGCACAATGCGGGTTTGATCCAGAGAATCCACATGGATATTGACGCCGCCGTCGATAATCGAAAAAAAGCTGTTGGTGTAATCATTGCGCTCGAAAATTATATCCCCGGCCTTTGGTGTATGCACATTGCTGTCGATCAGGAATTCGCGCAATTGCAGCGTGGTAAGACCGGCCAACAGCGGCACCGACGACTTAATAAATTCCAGCACCTCGTCAACCGTGCGATTGCCGGGAATGCCCGCAAATTTTTCTTCCAGCAGCGGCTCATCAGCGGGTTTCAGATTCTTTCCCTGGATATATTCAATAACCTCATACCCTTGGTTCATTGCCTGCTTAATCAGCGGATAACCGGCCAGCGCGCCGATGATATAGAGGCCAGGCACGTTTGATTCATATTGCGGCGATAGTTCAGGCAACGCCGAAGGGTCGTTATTGGGAAATTTAATGCCGCATGCTTCGACAAATTTGCGCGGCGGCATAGCCCCCAAGCGCGCGATCACCCGGTCGCATTTCACCTTGGTCTCGCCCTGCGGCGTTGCGAGCATGATGCCGTCGTCTTCCACAAGCACCGTTTCGGCATTGTAAAAGCAGCCAATCTCATCCTTTTCGATGGCTGTCGTAATGCCAATAAAATTACCCTGCTTGGCGCGCACGAAATCATCACCGCGATTAATGATGATAACATTATTCTGTTTGGCAAGGGCGAGGGCGTTTTCGATTCCAGCGTCACCGGCGCCGACAACCACGATCGTCTCCCCCTCATATTCAGCGGGGTCGTCCAATTGATATTGCACCCAATCCCGGTCCTGACCGGGAACGCCGAGCTTGCGGATATTACCCTGCAGGCCAATTGAGAACACTACGAATTCAGCGGTAAGGGTTTCGCCACCAGCCAGTTTCAATGTAAAGTTACCCTTCTCGCCGCTAATGCCAGTCACCTCAGCCTGGCGGCGCACATTAGTCTTGATATCCGCCGTCTGGCGGTCCCAGGCGCCGAGCACTTCTTCGCGGGCGCCGATCTTGAAAGTAAGATCACTGCGCAACGGCAGAACATCGGGCGCCGCCATCACCAGCTTGCCCTTTTGATATTTGTAAATCGTATCCGAAAGATGGGGGGCCTTCTCCAGCAGGATATGCTGTAAACCACATGCCGCAGCACGAGCCGCAGCGCTTAGCCCCGCAGGCCCTGACCCGATAATCGCCACTTTATAATTCTCGGTCACCACGGCCTCATAATTCTCGGTCACCACGGCCTCATTCTGGCATGCTAAAAAGACAGGCGCATCACGATGCACGAATATCAGTGGACGTTAAGTGGAAGTATCTGAAGTGTCAACGAAACCGGCGCTTGTTTTGAACTGATGGCGGCGGTTTACCTGGTGTTTATTTCAGTTATTTTTTGCGAGAGATTCTTATATTCCTCCGAACCTGCGGGCAAAAGCCCTAACATGCGCCGCCAAAGCAACTCCGCCCGCTTTGATTCGCCGGCTGATTGCAGTGCATCGGCATAGGCGTCAAGCACATCCAGCCGCTCTGGCCCCGCCTCAGCCGCATGCGCCAAAGCTTCTAGCTGCTCCTTAGTCCGGCCAAGCACCCCATAAGCATTGGCAAGCTTGAGCCAGCCATCCACATTGCCAGGCTCTTTAGTCTTTAACCGTTCGGCCAAACGGGCGACCATATTTTCGATCATCGCATTGCGTTCGCCATCGGGCATCTGCTCTGCGGCCTGAATATCTGTTTTTGCGGGGCCAGCTACTGGCGTTTCGGGCGGAAGCAGTGTCAAAAGATCGAGATTAAGCTGCTTCGCAGCCTCCGTGGCCTGGGCGCGCACTCCCGCAACCCAGGGCGCGCCTGGCGGGGCGGACTTTATCAACGCCACCCAATCGTCGATCGCGCCCTTTACATCGCCCGACTGGGCACGTTGCAAAGCCAAATAAAACTGCGCACGAGGCTCGCCCGGCATGATCTCCAGCACCTGATGAAACGCCGTAGCCGCCTCATCGCCAACCTGCCCATCCCCGGCATTCACCAGGGCTTCGGCAAATTCCGCCAGCACCATTGGCGCGGGCTTGCCCTCAGTCAGCGCCAGCGCCTTGCGATACGCCTCCACCGACTTCGCAGTATCGCCCAAATTCATGTAAGAGCGGCCGAGCAGCATCCAGCCCTGAATATCATCGGGGGATTTTTCCAGCCGCGCCGCCAATTGCGCGGTCAGCGCCGCCATATCCAGATGTTCTTCGTCCGCACCGGTTACCTGGGCTTGTGTTGAATTTGGCGCAAGCCCAGGATTGCCAGCCAGCAAATACAGCGAAAATGCCGCCAAGGGCACGATCAGCGCCAGCCCCACGGCAAGATAGTGCACTGGAAACTGGCGCGCACCCTCAGCCGGCGCCGCTTCGGCCTCCTGCGCAGCAGCCAGCATCCGGCGCTGAATTTCAAGCCGGGCCGCCTCTGCCTCTGCCTCCATCATCGCGCCGCGCGCAATGTCCGCATCAAGTTCGGCCAGTTGCAGCCGGTAAACCTCCAAGGCATGAGAGCCGCGCGCGGCGCCAGCGGGGGGCGCCCGCAACAACGGCGCGGCCAGCAGCATCGCCGCCGCCGCCGCCATGCTAGCTGCAAGTATCCAGAAAATGACCGGCATACGCCGCTAGTACCCGCTAACCGGCCCTGGTTCAAGCATGACCCGCGCCGCCAGACAAATTGGCGGGATCGATGCCGAGCTTGGCTAGCGCAAGCAGCCATTTTGCATCCATGTCAGGGGAAAATATCAGTTCCTGATCGGCGTTACAGTGCAGCCAGGCGTTGGCCCTGATTTCATGCTCCAACTGCCCCGGCCCCCAGCCGGAATAGCCGAGCGCCACCAGGCAGCGTTGCGGCCCCTTGCCCACCGACATATCCCGCAGGATATCGAGGCTACTGGTAAGCCCAACCTGATTTTTGATCCGCAGGGTGAGGTCTTTAAGGAAATAATCGTCTGTATGCAGAATAAACCCGCGCGCGGTTTCAACGGGCCCGCCAAGCTGCACCCGGATATGTTCCGCGCCCGGCGCGCATTCCATGTCAAGCTGCGCCAGCAGATCGGGAAACGAAATCTGCCCGGCATGTTTGTTGACGATCAGGCCAAGCGCGCCATCGGGCGTATGGGCGCACATGAATATCACCGTGCGCTTAAATCTGGGATCACCCATGCTGGGCATGGCGATCAGCAGTTTTCCCTCCAGCGACCGGCCGGACCAGCCACCGCCGCCACCAGGCGTTGCGTCAAAGGGCATCGCAGACCCTCCTGAAGTTACAGGTTGCGCCTGAACATAGCGAACAGCCTTTCCCAATGCCGCTCGGCGGAAGCCTTATGATAAATGCCCGCACGCTGGGGAAAGGCGAATCCATGCTCGGCCTTGGGATACCATTCAATCCGGTACTTAATATTAAGGCCGGAGAGGTGTTTTTCAAGGGCGTTGATCTGCTCGGGCGGCGCATAGCGGTCGATTTCGGCGCAGGCGAAATACATCTCGCCCTTGATGTCCTTGGCGAACAGATGCGGGCTGTCCGGCTTGTCCGTCACCAGCCCTGCGCCATAGATCGACGCCGAAACCGCGACCCGATCCGCATGCCGTGACGCCGCCATAAAGGCGAACGGCCCGCTCATGCAATAGCCAACCACGCCAACCTTGCCCTTGCGCGCCGCGGCTTGCGTATCCGCATAGTCCAGCATAACGCCAACATCACGCATCACCAGATCATTGGGGATGCTATTCAGCAATTCAAACATCCGTTTCATGCCGCCTTCATCGCGGACCAGCTCAAACTCGCGCACCGTGCGGTAATATAGATTGGGCAGAATCACATAATAGCCAACCGTGGCGATGCGCCGCGCCATGTCATGCAATTCCTCGCGCTTGCCCGGCGCATCCATCAGGAACAAAACCACCGGATGCGGCCCGCCCTCCTCGGGATGGGTGATGAATGTGTTCATCATGCCGTCGCTGGTTTTGATGTCGATATGCTGTTCGATCATGGCGGTGGCTCCTTTATGTGCGGAAATATGCAAATATGCGCGGAAATATGCAAACCGGCGTAAGGCATCAATAGCGCTGGCGGAGCGGGCCGTATAGTGCCCGAAAAGTGTCTGATGCGTGATTGTAACCTTTATAGGAATAATAGCCTTATGTCAAGCGCAAAACTCCACGTGTCGAGAGCGCGTGATATGTCCGATTAGTTAGCACGTCAAATGTCCGATTTTAGTGTTTGGCTTATCCATCAACGAGATGGGGGTCAGATGAGGTTAAATCGGGGACTGACGGAGGCTTTGCGGATGGCGCGTTTTGGGGCGGTATATGAAGATTTTCAGAAAGCCCGGCTGGGTT
>CAMTWQ010000032.1:0-3134 GCA_947085465.1 uncultured Alphaproteobacteria bacterium | reverse complement strand
TGATCTTGCGGCAAGGCTTGAGACGGAAATTCGGGATCGCTTTGAGGACGACAAGTTCGAAATTCATATTGTCGGCTTCGCCAAAATGATCGGTGACATCGCCGAAGAAGCAAAAAGTGTCGGCATATTTTTCGGACTGGCTTTCCTGCTGACGGCCCTTGCGGTGTACGCCTATGCCCGCTCGGTAGTTTTGACCCTGCTGGCGGTGTCGTGCTCACTGGTGTCCGTTGTATGGCAATTCGGATTGCTGAAGCTGTTTGATATTGGGCTGGACCCGCTTGCGGTTCTGGTGCCATTCCTGGTGTACGCCATCGGCGTGTCGCACGGGGTGCAGCAGATCAACCTGATTTCGTCCGAAATCAGTGACGGCCGCGACAGCGAGACGGCGGCGCGCGCCACCTTCAGCCGCCTGCTAGTCCCAGGTGTGATGGCGCTGGTCACGGCGCTGGTCGGGTTTATGACCCTGTATCTGATACCCATACCGATGATTCAGGAAATGTCGATGATGGCGACCATCGGCGTGGCGCTGAAAATCATCACCAACCTGTTCATGCTGCCGATTGTCGCGTCCTATTGCAAATTTGATGCGGCCTATGTGGCGCGCATAACCCGCGCGCGGGTGGGGCGCGCGCGCATTATGCGCTGGCTGGCGGGGATCGCGCGCCCGCGCCCGGCCATGATAACGCTGGCCGTTTGCGCGGTGGTTTTTGCCGTATCGGTTGGCGCCACCCGCGGCCGCCATGTAGGGGATCTGCACCCCGGCGCGCCGGAGTTATGGCCGGAGGAGCGTTACAATATCGACACCAATTTAATGGTGGAAAAGTTTTCGATGAACCTCGATGCCTTTATCATTATTGCCGAGGTGCCTGAACTTTCCTGCATCGATTATGACACCATGTATTTGCTTGACCGGTTTTCCTGGCATTTGCAGAACGTCGAGGGGGTCAAATACGCCGTGTCGCTGGCCAGCCTTGCCAAGCGCGGCTATGCCATATGGTCTGAGGAAAACCCAAAATTCCTGGCGCTGGCGCGCAACCCTAAGACATTTGCGCTGACCATTGGCGGGGTGCCGCCAAGCGGCGGGCTGCTGAATGAAAAATGCACCATGATGCCGGTAATAGCTTTCACGCTTGATCACAAGGCGACGACCATCAACCGCCTGGTCGCAGCGGCAAAGAAGTTTATTGCCGATAACCCGGCCGAGGGCGTCACCTTCCGGCTGGCGTCGGGAAATGTCGGCATCATGGCGGCAACCAATGAAGTGATCGCCGAAAGAGAAGTGCCGATGCTGATCTATGTTTATATCGCCATTATCGGGCTGGTTATTCTTGCCTATCGCGATTGGCGGGCGACGATCTGCTGTTGCCTTCCACTGATCATGGCCACCTTCATCGGCTACTGGTTCATGGCCTGGCAGGAAATAGGCCTGAAGGTATCGACGCTGCCGGTGCTGGTGCTGGCGGTTGGGATCGGTGTTGACTACGCGTTTTATATTTATAGCCGGATGCAGGGTTACATCGATGCCGGGATGGATATTGCGGATGCCTACTCCCAGGCGCTGCAGCAAACCGGCATGGCGGTGATGTTTACCGG
Source organism: uncultured Alphaproteobacteria bacterium (assembly GCA_947085465.1). GTDB lineage: Bacteria > Pseudomonadota > Alphaproteobacteria > UBA11222 > UBA11222 > CAMTWQ01. Next base: position 1,541 of record CAMTWQ010000032.1, on the reverse strand, counting down.
TGTCACATTAAGTATTGGCGTATCGACATGGGCATTTTCGGCGCTCAAATTTCAGGCTGATATGGGCATGCTGCTGTCATTCATGTTCTTTATCAACATGATCGGCGCGGTGACCGCATTGCCGGCCCTTGCCGTCACCCTGGAGCGGCTGTTTCCACGCCGCAGGAAACAGGTAGCGGGGGCTTATACCAACCCCCCTGATCTTTGACTCATTGTCATCTGAGCGGCCCGGCTCACGTCAGCGCCCGCGTGGCGAGAGCGAAGAATCTTTCTTGTAACAATGAGATGCTTCGCCCCAAATTTTTTGGCGGCTCAGCATGACAGTTCAAGAATTGCGAGAACTGATATAAACCTGCCTGACCATCTGCGCCCGCGGCGGCAAAGTGATGGAGGCACAGGTTCCCTTATTTTCCTTGCTGCGAATGGAAATCGTCCCGCCATGCATATCAACCAGCATTTTAACGATAGCTAGGCCCACGCCTGTACCGGGTAGCGCTTTTTTCTCGCTCCGTTTACCCCTGCGGAAAGGCGTAAAAATATCCGCCAATTCATCTTCGGCAATTCCCACGCCCGAATCTGTCATGGAAATTTCAACGCCGCCGCCATCAAGCGGGTGCGCCCGCAGGAACACTTGACCGCCCGGCCTGGAAAATTTTACCGCATTGTCGAGCAAAGCCTGAAGCGCAAGTTTTAGCCCATTGGCATCGGCCGTAAGAACAGGCTGGCCTTCTGCACTCAGCACAATTTCTACTTGCGCCCCCCTTGCGGCAGCTTGCAGTGAACTGGCGGCTTCGTTTAATAACCGGTCCGTATCCATATCCGCAAGCTGGAGAGAAATTTTTCCCGCGCTCAGGTTCGAAAAAAATAGCAGATCATTGACCAGTTTGAGCAGATGCTGTCCGCTGTCCAGAATGTCGCCTGAGTATTCCCTGTATTTTTCATTGGCAAGCGGCCCGAACAGTTCACCATGAATGAGTTCCGAAAATCCGATGATGGCGTTTAGCGGTGTTCTCAATTCATGGCTCATATTATTCAGAAAACCGGTGATGACCGTGTTCGCACGCTCCAGCTCGGTGCGCGCTTTCTCCTTGGCCTCCACTTCCGCGCCTAATACTGCCGCTGATTGCTGCAGCACTTCAATCCGCGCGCGATCCGCGCCTTGAGTTTCGCGGTAAACCGAAAGCCCATAAAGCAGCGAAGTCGAGGCACAAAGCGAAAAAATGATCAGTAAATGGTTGACAAATGCGGGCGAATCCAGCGGTTCGCTGACATAGGTAACGCCAAAATAATAAATGAAGCCGGTTAGAAGGACGATTACCAGCCAGCACATGGTTTGCGCGATTTTAATTGGCTGGGTTAGCGTCACCGCAATAAAAGCCGGGTGAAACCACAATACCGTATGCAGACTGCGGGCCATATCGTGATCAAGGAAAAGCGCACTGCCAATCATCGTAAAAATATATGCCACGGCGCCGGCAAATACCGCCAGCGCTATCTGGTCAAGGTATTTACCCCGCAACAGCAAAAGCAGCAGAAACACC
>CAMTWQ010000031.1:0-3719 GCA_947085465.1 uncultured Alphaproteobacteria bacterium | reverse complement strand
TCGACGATCATGTCTTCCTGCCCGCCGACCATGCGCCGTCTGCCCAGTTCGACCAGAATGTCGCGGGTGTCGATGCCATAGGTGGCGGCCGCCGTTTCGGCGTGGCGGAGGAAGCTGGAATAGACGCCGGCATAGCCCAGCGTCAGGGTTTCGCGGTCCACCTGCACCGGGCGGTCCTGTAGCGGGCGGACCAGTTCTTCGGCGGCGTCCATCAGCGCGAACAGGTTGCAGCCATGCGCAAATCCGATGCGATCGGCATAGGCGATGAAGACTTCGAGCGGCGCGTTGCCGGCGCCGGCGCCCATGCCGGCCAGCGATGCGTCAATACGCACCGCGCCATGCTGCACGGCGATAACGCTGTTGGCGACGCCGCCCGACAGATTGTGGTGCGCGTGCATGCCCATTTCGGTTTTCGGGTCCAGCACCTGGGCATAGGCGTCAAAGCGTTCGGCCACTTCATGCATCAGCAACGCGCCGCCGCTGTCGACCACATAGACGCAATGCGCGCCATAGCTTTCCATTTTCTTCGCCTGTTGGGCGAGCAATGTTGGCGCGAGCATGTGCGACATCATCAAAAAGCCGGACACATCCATGCCCAGCTTGCGCGCATGGGCGATATGCTGCGCGCCCACATCGGCCTCGGTGCAACGGGTGGCGACGCGCACCGAGCGCACCCCATATTCCCAAGCCCTGTCGAGATCCTGCGCGGTGCCAATGCCAGGCACCAGCAAGACGGTCAGCACGGTATCGCCAAAGGTTTCGCGCGCCGCCGCCAGCCATTCCCAATCGGTATGCGCGCCAAAGCCGTAATTGAAGCTGGAGCCGGACAGGCCATCGCCATGCGCCACCTCAATGGCGTCAACGCCCGCATCTGCCAGCGCCTTGGTGATTTTATTAATATGATCGACGCCGTAGCGGTGCTTGATGGCGTGCATGCCATCGCGGAGCGTCACATCCTGAATATACAGCCGCCCGGGTGTCGTGCGGGTGTTCATGCGAGCGCGCTGGCGAAACGGTGTGCGGCAATGCGTTCCGCGGTGCGCAACGCGGCGGCGGTCATGATGTCGAGATTGCCGGCATAGGCTGGCAGATAATCCCCGGCGCCCTCAACCTCCAGAAATATCGAGGATTTGATGCCGGAAAATTCGCCGTAGCCGGGAATGCGCACCGGATTATTGGCGCCGAAACGCTCAAACTGCACTTCCTGCTTCAGCCGGTAGCCCGGCACATATTCCTGCACCTCGGCCACCATGGATTTGACCGATGCGCTGATCGCCGCGGGTTCCGCATCGGCGGACAGGCAGAAAATCGTGTCGCGCATGATCAGCGGCGGCTCCGCCGGATTGAGCACGATGATCGCCTTGCCGCGCCCGGCGCCGCCCAGCACTTCCACCGCGCGCCGTGTGGTTTCGGTGAATTCATCGATATTGGCGCGGGTGCCGGGGCCCGCCGATTTGCTGGCCACCGAGGCGACAATTTCACCATAATATACTTGGGCGACGCGGCTGACCGCATAGACCATTGGGATGGTCGCCTGGCCGCCGCAGGTCACCATGTTGACGTTCATCGCGTCCAGATGCGCACCGGCGTTCACAACCGGAATCACATAGGGGCCGATGGCGGCGGGCGTCAGATCGATCATGATCTTGCCGGCGGCCTGGCACAGCGCCGCATGTGCTTTGTGCGCGCCCGCAGAGGTGGCGTCGAACAGCATTTTGACGGCGGCGAATTCGGGCATCGCCGCCAGTCCGTCAATACCCTTACTGGTGGTGGCGACGCCGCGCGCGCGGGCCATGGCCAAACCCTCCGACTGCGGATCAATTCCCGCCACCGCCGTCACCTGAAGAATTTTTGAACGATTCAGAATCTTGACCATCAGATCGGTTCCGATATTGCCCGATCCGATGATGGCGCAGTTTATTTTTCCGCTCACAAGATCAACCCCCACAAGATCAACCCTTACCGCTCATGACGCCGCGAACAGAGCCAAGCCCGGTGATTTGCGCCTCGAACACATCGCCGGGGCGCGCCTCGACCATCGGCCCTAGTGCGCCCGACATGATGACATCGCCGGCGCGCAACGGATAATCGGTTTTCGCCATGGTCTCGGCCAGCCATTTGGCTGCGAACAGCGGATGCCCGAGACAGGCCGCACCCACGCCAACCGAAACAGTTGCGCCATTCTTGAGCATCGCCATGCCGCATCCGGCCAGATCAATATCTGTCAGTTTGCGCGGCGCCGCGCCCAGCACGAACATGGCGCTGGAGCCATTGTCGGCGATGGTGTCGACAATGCCGATCTTCCATCCGGCAATGCGGCTATCGACTACTTCAAGCGCCGCCACCGCATATTCGACCGCCGACATCACTTCGGCCAGGGTGAGTTGCGGTTGCGTCAGGTCGCGGCCCAGCACCAGCGCGATCTCCGCCTCCATGCGCGGCTGGATCAGCCGTGTACTGTCGATCTCGCGCCCCGACATATCTGTGTCGGCGAAAAGGATGCCATAATCAGGCTCATTGATGCCAAATTGCTGCTGCACAACCTTCGAGGTCAGGCCGATCTTGCGCCCCACCATGCGCCGCCCCTCACCCAGCCAATAGCGCGTATTGGCGGCCTGAATGGCGTAGGCGGTTTGCAGATCGCCTTCCTTGAACCCATCGCGCACCGGCGCAATCGGCGCGCCCGGTGTATAGGCCGCGCGTAAGCGCGCGGCCGTTTCTTCTATGGCTGACATATCAGACCTTAATAAAACCTGTGACAAGCTTGTTGAACTCGGCGGATTTTTCCCATTGCGCCCAGTGGCCGCAATTCGGGAACACATGCAGTTGCGCTTTTTGAATCCGGTTCAGCAGGAACAGCGACATATCAAGCGGGATCACCCGGTCCTCGCGGCCCCAGATCAGCAGTACGTCATGTTTCAGACCGGCCAGATTTTCCTTCCACAGTTCTTCCAGCGGCATGCCCTTGCGCATCCGCAATGGCGGGTTCTTGACGGTTTCGGGGTCGGTCGCCGCCTTGAAGCGCTGTTGATACAACTCCTCGGTCAGCTCCGACTTGTTCACCACCATGACATCGATGAAGTCCTTCAGCTTTTTCATGGTCGGGCCTTCGCCCTCGTAGAAATTGAACAGATGCTTGATGCCTTCGGATGGCCACGGGGTGAACAGCGGCACCGAACCGCCCGGCCCCATCAGCACCAGACGCCCGGCGCGATCCGGATAATCCAGCGCGAATTTCAGCGTCGTGCCGCCGCCCAGCGAATTGCCGACAAAATGCGCCTTGCCGATTTTCAGCTCGTCCAGCATGTTGCGGATGACCTCGGCATAGAACGCGAACAGCCCGGTGTCGGGCCGCACCTTGTCGGTCTTGCCGAAACCCGGCAGATCGAGCATCAGGCAGCGGAAATGTTTGGCAAGCTCCTCGACGTTGCGCTGGTAGTTTGACCAGCCCGTCGCGCCCGGCCCGCCGCCATGGATGAGCACCAGCGGCTCGCCAGCGCCCGCTTCATTGTAGTGCACGCGCACCTTGCCCGCCTGAACGAACTTGCTGGTGGTTTCTTCTGTGTACGCCATTTTTTCTCTCCCTGCTGATGATTATTGTTGTGATTTAGCCGGCGCGCTTGTGGCCCCAGACGCTGCCCGACGTATGCTGCGTAACATGCCAGGTGGCGTCGTCAATCTGGCGCGCGCCCCAGCCATATTCGACTTCAAAGCCGGAT
>CAMTWQ010000030.1:0-14578 GCA_947085465.1 uncultured Alphaproteobacteria bacterium | reverse complement strand
GATCCCCTCCCTAACCCTCCCCTTTGCAAGGGGAGGGAACACGAGGGTGCCCCTCCCCCTCCCCCTAAAAGGGGGAGGGTTGGGGAGGGGGTCGGTGGCGTGATTCAACCTAAAATCATCTTGCTCTAAACAGATTTTCGGCTACGCACTACAGTGGCGGCGTTTCTGATCTTGCAGCAGCAATATCACCGCGTCGGAACCGGAACCTCGCCGCGATAATCGTAAAAGCCACGCTTGGTTTTCTGGCCGAGCCAGCCCGCCTCGACATATTTCACCAGCAGCGGACAGGGGCGGTATTTGCTGTCGGCCAAACCGTCGTGCAGCACCTGCATCACCGATAGGCAGGTATCCAGGCCAATAAAGTCCGCCAGTTGCAGCGGCCCCATCGGATGATTGGCGCCCAGCCGCAGCGCGTTATCGATCGCCTCAACATTGCCGACGCCTTCGTACAGGGTATAGACCGCCTCATTGATCATCGGCATCAGAATGCGGTTGACCATGAAGGCGGGAAAATCTTCCGCATTCGCCGTAATTTTGCCAAGCCTGTTGGTGAATTCGCGCGCGGTTTTGAAGGTTTCTTCGCCGGTCGCAATGCCGCGGATCAGCTCCACCAGCTTCATCACCGGCACCGGGTTCATAAAATGCAGCCCGATGAATTGCTCCGGCCGGTCGGTCGAGGACGCCAGCCGGGTGATCGAAATCGACGAGGTGTTGGAGGCGATGATCGCATCGGGCCGCAGCATCGGGCACAACCTGGCGAAGATGCTGCGCTTGATGTCTTCTTTTTCCGCCGCCGCCTCGATCACCAGATCGACTTCCTTGAACCGCTCAAGGTCGACGACGGGCGTGATTCGCGCCATCGCGGCTTTTTTCGCGTCATCGGTCAGCAATCCGCGCTGGATTTGCCGCGTCATGTTAACGGAAATCATGTCCAGCGCCCGGTCCAGAGCGTCTTTGTTGATGTCCTCCAGCAGCACGTCAAAACCGGCCACCGCGCACACATGTGCGATGCCGTTGCCCATCTGACCGGCGCCGATGACGCCAACCTTATTTATCACCGTCATGCGGGATCATCCTTTGGTTAAATGAGGTCCAATCCCTATTTCGCGTCGCGTCCCATAGTCTTTTCTGCACCCGGCTCTTTTACAGGCCAAGCTTGCCCAATTCCGCTTCCAGTTCCGGCATCGCCTTGAACAGGTCAGCGACCAGGCCATAATCCGACACCTGGAAAATCGGCGCCTCTTCATCCTTGTTAATGGCGACGATCACCTTGGAGTCTTTCATTCCCGCCAAATGCTGAATGGCGCCCGAAATGCCAACCGCAATATACAGGTCCGGCGCAACAACTTTGCCGGTTTGGCCAACCTGCATATCGTTCGCCGCATAGCCCGCATCGACGGCGGCGCGTGACGCGCCCACCGCCGCCTTCAGCCTGTCTGCAACCGCCTCTATCAGTTTGAAGTTATCGCCTGACTGCATCCCGCGCCCACCCGAGATAATAATCTTTGCCGAGGTTAGCTGCGGCCGCTCGGATGAGGACAGGCGGTCGCCCACATATTCCGACAGGCCCGGATTTTTTGCCGCCGGAATTTTTTCGATGCTCGCCGAGCCGGTCATGCCGGTTGGCTGGAATGTCGTTGTGCGCACGGTAATGACCCGTTTCGCATCGGTGGACTGTACGGTTTGCATCGCATTGCCGGCATAGATCGGGCGCACGAATGTGTCCGGCGCCTCGACCTTTACGATCTCGGAAATTTGCGCCACGTCAAGCATGGCGGCGACGCGAGGCATAAAGTTTTTTGACATGGTGGTGGCGCTGCTTAACACGGCTGTATAATTGCCCATCAGGCCAACCACGAGTTCAGCTACGTTTTCCGCCAGCCTTGCTGAATAGATCGCGTCATCGGCCAGAAGAACTTTACTGACGCCCTCCAGTTTTGCGCAGGCCTCAGCGACTGATTCGCAATTAAGACCCGCCACCAGTATGTGCGTCTCGCCGCCCAATTGCCTGGCGGCGGAGACAACCTTGGCGGTAGCGTCGGAAAGATTTGTATTATCGTGATCAGCGACAACTAACGCATTCATGATTAAATCACCCCTGCTTCATTGCGCAGCTTGGCCACCAGTTCTTGTACGGACTCCACTTTTACCCCAGCTGTGCGCGTAGGGGGCTCCGTGGTTTTCAGGACTTTCAGGCGCGGTGTGATATCAACCCCGTAATCTTCCGGAGTTTTTTCATCGATCGGCTTTTTGCGGGCCTTCATGATATTCGGCAGCGAGGCGTAACGCGGCTCATTCAAGCGCAAATCGACCGTGATCACTGTCGGCAAGTGCACGCGGATGGTTTGCAGCCCGCCGTCAACTTCACGGGTCACTTCCGCCATCTTGCCGTCAATTTTCACCTCGCTGGCGAACGTCGCCTGCGAACGGCCAAGCAAGGCGGCGAGCATCTGCCCGGTTTGATTACTATCGTCGTCAATCGCCTGTTTGCCGAGAATGACGATATCGGCGCCTTCCTGTTCGGTGATGGCCTTGAGAATCTTGGCGACGCCGAGCGGCTCAACCGTTTGATCGGTTTTTACCAGGATGCCCCGGTCGCCGCCCATGGCCAGCGCGGTGCGGATGGTTTCCTGCGCGGCGGCGGGGCCAATCGAGGCGATAATGACCTCGGTTGCGGTTCCCGCCTCTTTCATGCGCACGGCCTGTTCGACGCTGATTTCATCGAACGGGTTCATCGACATTTTCACATTCGCCAGATCAACGCCGGATCCATCGGACTTCACCCGCGCCTTTACATTGTAATCGATCACCCGTTTTACAGGCACCAGAACTTTCATTTACACACGCTCCAAAATAATGAATTCGCTGTTCTTCAGAAACCGGCGCAAAGCCAATCATCTCGCAGGTGCGAAAACTACAGCCATTTCCGTTTTGATTGAACCATTTTGGTTCAACCAAAATGGTAAAAATGGCTCTAAAATATCAACTCGACCATGTTTTTGCGGATCGTATGGAAACGCGCGTGGCGATTCCATATGATCCGAACATGGTCTAGTGTTCCGCACTGCCGCTGTCAACGAATCGTAACACCCAGAGCGTTTTCGGGCGCCGTCACGGTATCACGTGATTCCGTGACGGCTGAAAATGCTCCAGGATCAGCGGTTTTGACCAGGCCGCCATAAAACGTCGCCAGCGCCGTCGCCGTTCAGATGCCGTCCCAAGACAAACAGATAATCCGACAGGCGGTTTATATAGCGTAACGCCGCCGGGTTAACCGTTACCTGCTCCGCCAGTTGCACCATCAGCCGTTCCGCCCTGCGGCTTACCGTGCGCGCCAGGTGCAGATAGGCCGAGGCCGGGCTTCCCCCCGGCAGAACGAAGGAATTAAGCGGGCTAAGGCGGGCGTTCAGGGCGTCGATTTCCTGTTCCAGGCGGTCCACCTGGGCCTGGCTGATGCGCAGGGCCTCGCCCGGTTGTTCTGTGTCCTTTATGGGGGTGCAAAGATCAGCGCCGAGATCGAACAGGTCATTCTGGATACGCCCCAGGGCCGCATCGGGCTCACCCTTCGTATGCAGCCGCGCGACGCCGATCACCGAATTGGCTTCATCAACCGTGCCATAGGCCGCCACCCGCGTGTCGTGTTTGCGCACCCGCTTGCCATCACCAAGCCCAGTGCCGCCCGTATCACCCGTGCGGGTATAGATTTTGTTCAGCTTCACCATGGCGCGCCCTTGAAACGTTTCCAGGACCTCGGTTTATAGCGCGTATGGGCCATAAGCGCGATAGCAAGGCTTTAAGCTGGCTCGCGCGGCACGATACGGGCGGTGGCGGAGCTTTTGGCGATCAGCTCGCCTTCACCATTAAACAGTTCGCCTTCCAGAAAGCCGACGCTTTTACCCATCCGGATCACCCGGCCGACAGCCTTATGGGGACCGGGCGTTGCCGCTTTCAGATAGCTTACCTTTAGCTCCAGGGTCGGGGGAACCATGCTCATGGCGGAGGCCGCCAGCACCGCATGCGCCATGGCGGCGTCCAGCATGGCGGCAAGGAAGCCACCCTGAATTGAACCGCCGGTCAGACACAGATCAGCCTTTGGATGAAACGACATGGTGGCGGATTTAGACGCCTGACTGACCGCTTCCAGGCTGCCGCCAAGATAGGCCATGAAGGGAAGGCTGCTGCTTTGCAATTGCAGCAGGATTTCATCGTCTGTCATATATATCGCACTACCCCCGCGCCGCCGCGCCCGCATCAATGGTGATCACCGTGCCGCTAATATAGCTGGCCCGTTCGGACGCCAGAAACGCCACCAAGTCCGCCACCTCTTCCGGTTTACCCGCGCGGCCAAATGGCAGCCCCGCCATGCGTTTGCGCCAGGCTTCCGAGCTGGTTCCGCCAGGCATGCCTTCGGCCATGCGCAACAGCCGTTCGGTGGCGATGGCGCCGGGATTAACCGCCACCACACGAATGCCGTCATTGGCGCTGACCGCGCCCAGCGCCCGGCTGAACGCCATCAGCGAGGCATTGCCCGCGCCGCCAGTAATATAGGCGGCAGTCGGGCGCTCGCCGCCCGTGCCGATCACATTGACAATGACGCCGCGCCCGCGCGCCTTCATTTCCCGGTACATTTCCCGGCACATATTGATATAGCCGAAAACCTTCAGATCCCACGCCTTGCGAAAGCGCGCCTCATCTATCATTTCCAGATCGCCGGTGGGAATAGCGCCCGCGTTATTCACCAGAATATCCGCGTCGGCGCAGGCGGCGATTAGCCGCTTCACATTCGCCCCATCACTTAAATCCATCGGATGGATATGGACCGAAACCTGGTGCTTGGCGCGGATCGCGTCACGCGCCGCCGCCAGATCGGCTTCGGTGCGCGAAACCAGATGCACATTGCATCCTTCCTCCGCCAGAGTGTGGGCGATGGCGCGGCCTATGCCCTTGGAGGCGCCAGTGATTACTGCGGTTTTGCCGTGAAGATTTAGCTGCATGTGAACCCCTTTTAGATAGGCTGAAAGTAATCTTATGCCGCTTACCGGGAAACGGCCAGCTTTGCCTGCACCGCATGATGCAGATCGCGCAAATGCCGGTCGCGAACGCCCATTTCCTCAAGATGCGCCAGCGTATTCGCCAGATATTCGGGATTTGCCCCGCTTTGGCCAACACCCTGCGCTATCAGATCAACCTGCGCCTCAAACGGCAGCTTGCCGGCATATTGCGCATGCCGAGACTCAACGACATAACATAACGCCGTAATCGTTTGTCCGGCCGCGAGGTTTATCTTTAACATTGCTTCGCGGTAGATTGCCGTCACCTGCTCACGCGCCCGCAAATAATCGCGCACAGACCCGGCCTGCGCCGCCGCCACCCGGTAAACAATGCCACGCACCGATCCGCCGCGATCCAGGCCAAGCACCAGGCCAGGAAGCCCGGGCGTGCCGCGATGCACATGGGAATAGACGCAGAAACTACGGTGAAACCCATACAACTGGCCGCGGTGGCGTTCATGATAGTCAAACCCTGGCCGCCACATTAATGAGCCATAGCCAAAGATATACAGGTCTTCGTCTTTTGAATTCTGGACCAATACTTGCTCCATTCTGGTTATTTCTGTATATATTCGTAAAATTCTGAAAACGAAAAAATAAACATTGTGCGCTTGAGGCATAGGTTCAGTAATATTATTCGTTTTTTATTGTCTTTATTTAAGCGCCATACTATTTTCCATATCTGGCCTTGAGGGTGCTTGCATTTTGGGTGGGGAGAAGGCGATGTCTCGATCTAGCGATGTCATGCCAGCAGCTTTAGTGAGCTTATTAAGCTATTGGGAAGGAAAACGGAATGGGCGGCTGATGCCGGCGCGACCGGACCTCAACCCAGCGGAAATGCGGGCCTTTCTCCGGCACACCCTGTTGCTGGATGTGCTGCAAGGGCCGAGGTTCCAGGTGCGTCTTGCGGGCACGCATATTGTCGATACCTATGGCGAAGAGATCACTGGCCAGTTTCTGGAGGACCTGGATTTAGGTGATGAGAAAAAGTCGATTTTGGATGCTTGCTCCCTTAGTGTAAGCCATCGCAAGCCACATTTTTTCAAAGGCTCACTCCAGAAATACTTAGACTTCGTCAAGATCGAGTTCTCCTGGATAGGGCTGCCGCTGTCAACCGATGGCCAAAACGTCAATATTCTGATGGCCGGCATCGTAGCCAAGCGCCTGCCTTGATCCCCGTCCTAATTGCAGAAAACCGGCTTGACTCATCTGTCCGTGGCCGCTACAACCCCGTCCGAAGCTTGGCACTCAAGCGATGCGAGTGCTAAGTAGCCGTGAGACTGAAGTTTTTCACGGCACCACCTCACACAACTCAAGGGAGATGGCGCATATGGCGTTTCGACCGTTGCATGACAGAGTGCTCGTTAAACCAGCCGATCAGGAAGAAAAGACCTCCGGCGGGATTATCATTCCAGGCACAGCCCAGGAAAAGCCCCAGGAAGGCAAAGTAATCGCCGTCGGCCCAGGCGCGCGGCGCGAAGATGGCTCGATCGCCAAGCTGGACGTAAAAGTCGGCGACAAAGTGCTGTACGGAAAATGGTCCGGATCCGAAATCAAGATCAAAGGCGACACGCTGATGATCATGAAGGAAAGCGACATTCTAGGAATAATCAGCTAATCGCGCGCCCAATTTCTGGGCGGCCATAGTCATTCGCAAACAGAAGGAATTCGCATCATGGCGAAGGAAGTGAAGTTTCACGGAGACGCCCGCGAGCGCATGCTGCGCGGTGTCGATATTTTGGCCAACGCAGTGAAGGTCACGCTTGGCCCCAAGGGCCGCAACGTGGTCATCGAAAAATCATTTGGCGCGCCGCGCATCACCAAGGACGGCGTGACGGTCGCCAAGGAAATCGAACTGGCTGACAAGTTCGAGAATATGGGCGCGCAAATGCTGCGCGAAGTTGCGCAAAAAACCAATGACGAAGCAGGCGATGGCACCACCACGGCCACTGTTCTCGCGCAGGCCATTGTGCGTGAAGGCGCCAAATCGGTAGCCGCCGGCATGAACCCGATGGATCTGAAACGCGGCATCGACATTGCGGTTGCGGCCATCGTCGCCGATCTGAAAAAGCGCTCAAAGAAGATCAAGTCTTCAGAAGAAATCGCGCAAGTTGGCTCACTCGCCGCCAATGGCGAATCCGCCATCGGCGCGATGATCGCCAAAGCCATGGACAAGGTTGGCCAGGAAGGCGTGATTACGGTTGAAGAAGCCAAGGGACTGGTGACCGAGCTTGATGTCGTTGAAGGCATGGAGTTTGACCGCGGTTATCTGTCGCCTTATTTCATCACCAACGCCGACAAGATGATGGCCGAACTCGACAATCCGCTGATCTTGATCAACGAAGCGAAGCTCGCCAATCTGCAAGCCATGCTGCCGGTGCTGGAAGCAGTTGTTCAATCCAGCCGCCCATTGCTGATCATTGCCGAAGACGTTGAAGGTGAAGCGCTGGCGACGCTTGTCGTCAACAAACTGCGCGGCGGCCTCAAGGTCGCGGCGGTCAAGGCGCCTGGCTTTGGCGATCGCCGCAAGGCCATGCTGGAAGACATTGCCGTGCTGACCGGCGGCACCGTGATCTCTGAAGATCTCGGCATCAAGCTGGAAAGCGTCACGCTTGCCATGCTTGGCACCGCCAAGAAAATCCAGATCAGCAAGGATGACACAACCGTCATCAATGGCGCCGGCAAGAAAAAAGATATCGAGGCGCGTTGCAATCAAATTCGCGCCCAGATCGAAGAAACCACGTCGGAGTATGACAAGGAAAAGCTGCAAGAACGTTTGGCCAAGCTGGCGGGCGGCGTTGCGGTGATCCGCGTTGGCGGCGCGACAGAAGTCGAAGTGAAAGAGCGCAAGGACCGGGTGGATGATTCACTTTCAGCGACCCGCGCAGCAGTAGAAGAAGGCATCGTGCCCGGCGGCGGCGCGGCGTTGATCCATTCGGTTGGCGCGCTGGACAAGCTCACCACGGCGAACGACGACCAAAAGGCCGGTATCGCCATCGTGCGCAAGGCCATCCAGGCGCCGGCGCGGCAAATCGCAGAAAACGCGGGCGTAGATGGCTCGGTCATCGTTGGCAAGCTGATGGAGTCGAAGGACAAAAATATCGGCTACAACGCCCAGAGCGAAAAGTTCGTCGACATGTTCAAGGACGGTATTATAGACCCGACGAAGGTCGTGCGCACCGCCTTGCAGGACGCGGCCTCGGTCGCCGGCCTGCTGATCATGACCGAGGTTATGGTTGCCGATAAACCTGAACCCGCTGGCGGTCATGGCATGGGCGGCATGGGAGGAATGGGCGATATGGGTGGCATGGGAGGAATGGGAGGAATGGGCGGCATGGGGATGTAACCCGCAGCCCTTCTTCACTCACTAAATGCATAAGGGCCATGGCGCAAACCATGGCCCTTTTTTATGATTTCTTCAGCCGACGGACGAAATCGTCAAATACCGGGGCATGCTCGCTGAAAATATATTCAGCCCGCGCGGCGCTTATGCCTGCACAACCAGCCCCGTGCAGCGCGCCGATCACAGAATGGACATCGTCATTCGCGCATTGCAACCTCCCGCTGGCGCCCTCAAGCGTAACCTTGCAGCCGCTTGTGGTGAGTGATTTGAGGACGCGCTGAAGCGCCGCCTTGTTGCGGCCTGCGGTAAAACGGACGACTTGCATGTCCGCCGCGCGCGCCTTGCCCTCGACCATATCCAAAAGCCGCCGCAGGCTAGCGAGGGCCCGCGGCCCCCATTTCGCACGCAACGACGCCGCCAGACAGGCCTGACTGCGCAAGATCAGGCCATCGTCCAGCAGCTTCAGATGATTTGCCATAAGTGTCGCGCCCGTTGAGGTAATATCGGTAATGACTTCCGCAGAGCCTGACGCCGGCGCGCCTTCGGTGGCGCCCAGGCTTTCGGCAATGCGGTAATCGGCGATGCCATGTCGCGCAAAAAAATCGCGCGTCAATGATAAATATTTAGTGGCGACCCGTAACCGCCGCCGGTGGCGGATATGAAAATCCGCACACACCTCATCCAGATCGGCCATGTCATCCACATCGATCCAGGCGCGCGGCACCGCCACCACCAGATCGGCGCGGCCAAATCCCAACGGCTTCAACACAAACAGGTTTTTGTCCATCTGAAAGCATTTTTCCCGCATCAGGTCTTCACCGGTTATGCCAAGATGCACAGAACCCGATTCCAGTTGCCCAGGGATTTCGCCTGATTGCAGAAACACAATGTCAACGTCATCCATGCCCTTGATGGAGCCTGTGTATTCGCGGCCCGCGCCGGTTATAACCGGCACCCCGCTCTGGGCGAAAAACTCTTGGGTCTGCTCAGCCAGGCGGCCCTTGCTTTGAATGGCGAGAATCAACTTGTCCCTGCTCATGAATTTCCTCCGCACGCCGCAAGCAGCCATTCCGCACGGATGGCGCTGCCAACGGCCGGAATTTCCCTGGCGGCGCCCAGACGTTTCAATAGACGGTCATAGCGCCCGCCGCCGGCTATCTGGGCATGTTCACCCATGCGGGGCGCGCGCAGCTCAAACACAAAGCCTGTGTAATATTCCAGTGTGCGGCCAAACTGCGCCGCATACCGGAATTTAGACGTGTCTATATTCTGTGCACGGAGCAATGCGAGCCGCCGCTCGAACACGCTGATTTCATCCTTCAGCGAAACCCGCGCCGCCTTGGCGATATCACGGATTATTCTCACCGCCGCCTCCGGCGTTCCGCTCACGCGGAAAAAACGATTTAGCAGATCGATGATTTCCTGGCTGAGACCGCCCGCCTCCGCGTCCGCCGATTGCTGCATCAAGCGGGCGGCGATTTCATCAATGCTGCGGCCGCCGGTTGAATTGATGCCTGAAAGACGCAGCATTTCCTCGACGCTGGCGCGCACCTGACGCGCATTTAGGCCATTGAGCGAGGCCAGAAACATGCCGCGCTGCTGCGCGCCGTTCATGCCGCCCTTGGCCAGCCGGCTCAGCAGTGTGCGGAAATAATCGGGCCGCCAAAATTGATGCTTGAGGCGTTCGCGCCAGCGCGCCGGGATATCAAGCTTGTCGATCAGGCCAAAAAACAATCCAAGATCGCCGATATGCACCTCAAAGTTATTCAGCCCCGCCGCCGCCACCGCCTGCAGGGTAAGGCCCAGAACTTCCGCATCGGCTTTGGCGGCGTCCGTAACACCCAGGCATTCTACGCCTGTTTGCAGAAACTGATTGGGACGCAGGGCTTCGCCTTCGGCCTGAAACCGGAAGGCGGGGCCGTTATACCACAGCCGCGCCGGGCCGCGCTTATGCGCGCCGCGTAAATACATGCGGCAGGCGGGGATGGTTAGATCCGGCCGCAAGCAAAGCTCGGCCCCCGATGGATCATTGAACACATAAAGCCGGCGCCGGATATCCTCGCCCGATTGCTCCAAAAACACATCGGCCGGCTCAATCACCGGCGGCTCTATGCGCGCATAGCCATGGCGCGCGAACACCGGCGCAATTTTAGCGTCCTGCGCGCCAAGGCGGGCCAAGGTTTTAGTGTCATAATCCGGCATTCCGGCGATACGCATGTCTACCTGCGGGTGATTAGCGGTAATTGGGGGCAGCGTTATATGGATTTAGGTGAATTGAAAAGAGCCGCGTTCAGGCGCGCGCATGATGGGCGCGCGCCAGAATCTCACGCACGCTGGAAACAAGCTCGCTGCGCGGTGCGGATATTTGCGCCGGCTGGTCGGATCGCCACATGGCGTTATCTTTAATCTGTTGCGCCAGCAGATCGCCAAGCACCAGGTCTTTCAGCGTCACCTGAGCGCTGGCGAACTCGTCTCCCCCCGCAATGACGGCGACCGGCGCGCGCCGTTTATCGGCATATTTCAATTGCGCCTTCATGCCGCCGCCGCCCAAATACAGTTCGGCGCGCACGCCGCTGGCGCGCAGTTCCATCACCATGCGCTGATAGTCGGCCATGCGCGCACGCTCCAGGCTCAGCACGACCACCGGACCTGCGGGTTGGGGCTGTTTGGCGTTGAGCAATGCCAGCGCCGCCAGCAGCCGGTCAACGCCAATGGAAACCCCGGTCGCCGGCACCTCGACGCCCTTGAAGCGCTTGACCAGATCATCATAACGCCCGCCGCCCGCAACCGAGCCAAACTGCACCTTGCGGCCCTTTTCGTCCTGCACCTCAAAGGTCAGTTCCGCCTCGATGACCGGGCCGGTGTAGTATTCCAGCCCGCGCACCACGCTTGGATCAAAGCGCACCCGGTCAGCCGCAAAACCGGCGGCGCCAAGCAGCGCGTCAATTTCCTCAAGCTCCGCTACGCCCGCCAGCCCGGTGGCGCTAGCGCCCACCATGGCGCGCAGATTGGCGCAGGTAACGGCGCGATCCGCGTTACCGGATTGAAGAAATTCAATAACGTTTGTTATTGCCGCTGCGTCCAATTGCGCCCCGGCGGTAAAATCGCCGGAGTCATCTTCGCGCCCCGGGCCAAGCAGGGCGCGCACCCCCTCCACTCCCAACCGGTCCAGCTTGTCGATGGCGCGCAGGATCAGCAGCCGCTTGGCCGCCATTACCGGCGCACCCCCCGCAACGCCCCCGGCAACGCCAATAGCCTCCAGCACACCGGTTAGAATTTTGCGGTTGTTCACCCGCACCAGATAATCACCGCGCGCAATGCCCAGCGCCTCCAGCGCCTCAGCCAGCACCATGCACAGTTCCGCATCCGCCGCCATCAGGGAAGTGCCGACCGTATCCACATCGAACTGGAAAAATTCGCGAAACCGCCCAGGGCCAGGTTTCTCGTTGCGCCATACCGGGCCAAACTGGTAGCGCCGGTATGGTTTCGGCAGGGCGTCAAAATTTTCCGCCACCAGCCGCGCCAGCGGCGCCGTCAGATCATAGCGTAACGCCAGCCATTGCTCATCATCATCCTGCAGCGCGAACACCCCCTCATTGGGGCGCGCGGCATCGGGCAGAAATTTACCCAGCGCATCAGCATATTCCAACGCCGAGGTTTCTAGCGGCTCAAAGCCATAGGACTCATAGACGCGCCGGATTACCTCCAACGCGCCGCGCCGCGCCGCCACCTCGCCCGCGAAACGGTCGCGCAGGCCGCGCGGGGTGCGCGCCTTGGGGCCTACCGGTTGATCTTTCGCCATGTAATCCACCCATTTAGCGCCCTTTTCCGGGCCAAACTGATACCTAACCCATCGCCTGCCCAGGGGCAAGCGGCGTCCCTACCGGCAAACCTGGTTAAGTCCGTAGCCCTTTCTGAGCCACAGGCGAAGCATCCCTTTATAGCAAAGAGAGATTCTTCGCTTCGCCAAAAATGACAAAAAGTCAAAATAGAAGGCCGTTGGCATCAACCATTGCGGTTTTATATCAGGAGAGACCAGAATGTTAAGGCGAGGCGATTGGCGATATCCGGGTTTCATCAGCACACTTGTTTTCGGGCTTTCGGCGGCGGCGCACGCTGGAGTGCCGCAAGAAGTTGCCGATAGGCTTGGTAACGACCTGACTCCGATGGGATCACAAAAGGCCGGAAATAAAGCCGGCACGATCCCCGAATGGACCGGCGGCCTGCAATCACCGCCCGCTCACTTCAACCACAAGGCTGGTGACAGGTATAAGGATCCGTATCCAGAGGACAAAATCCTGTTCACCATAACCTCGGAAAATGCCGCTCAATACGAGAAGAACCTGAGCGAAACTTCAAAGGCGCTGTTCGCCACCTACCCCGGCGCTTACAAAATGAATGTCTACCCGGGGCGGCGTTCCTGCGCGCAGCCGACCGCTGTCTATGACACGATAAAGAAGAATGCGCTGACCAGCGCGGGATCGCCCGACGGCGCCGGGCTGTCGGGCGCCATCCGCTCTACCGCCTTCCCGATCCCCGGTGTGGCGCAGGAAATCATGTGGAACCATAAGCTGAAGTTCCGCAACTTCAAGTTAACGCGGCAATTTGTGGCGGCGGCGCCAACCCGTGGCGGCGATTACTCCCTCTTCACCGTGCAGGATGAGCTATTGCAGCATTATTCCGACCCCGCCAAAAACGACGTGTCTGAACTGGAAAATATCAGCTTGCGCTATCTCGCGCACACCATTTCGCCCTCGCGCATCGCAGGCAACGTCTTGCTGGTGCATGAGAACATCAACCAGCTGCAGGGCAGCCGCAAGGCATGGATCTATAGCCCAGGCATGGGCGCGGAGCCGTCAAGTTGCGCAGCGCTCAGGATAGTTTCGCGCGCCGATGAGGCTGTTACGGCAAGACTCGAGCGTTTTTTGCCACCGTCGCCTTCAGCCTGGGTATCAACCGGATATCCCCGGCGAGTTCGCGTTCGGCGCGCCATGTGTCGTGGGCGCCCTGCATGCGCACCCATACGCCGGCGCCATCACCAAACAATTTTCCGAGCCGGACCGCGACCGCCGGGGACACGGGCTTGCGCTCCGCCATGATATCGTAAAGGTGCTGGCGGGAAATGCCGAGCAGGGCGGCTATCCCGGTCTTGCTCTTGCCGGTCGCCGGGATCACTTCGCGCAGCAATTCGCCGGGATGCGCGGGACACCGGTTCGGATTTCGCTTGGCGGCGTATTCGGCCATGGCTTTAACTCGCGAGTGTTACCCATGTCATAAGTACAATGTGTAACCCATGTGTCCGACACAGAGGAAGCCGTTACCAGTCCGCCGTCGCTCTGCGAGCTATGGCGGGACACTCCGTTTCGCAAGACCGCGCCGTTGGCGCGGGCGAAACGGGTGGTTGCGGGGGTTGGATTTGAACCAACGACCTCCAGGTTATGAGCCTGGCGAGCTACCGGGCTGCTCCACCCCGCGGTGATCAGAGGACAGTGGGTCAGAAGACAGAAAAAGAAGGCAGATATCTGTCTTCTGATTTCTGTCCTCTGTTATCTGTCATTGTAAAAGTGGGTTAGTCAGGAGGCAGATGACAGAAATTCATATTCTATCTGTCTTCTGTCCTCTGATCTCTCTGTATTCTGAACACCGCCCTTTGCAGGCCCGGCAGCGACCTACTCTCCCAAGCCTTGAGACTTAGTACCATTGGCGCTGAGGAGTTTAACGGCCGAGTTCGGGATGGGATCGGGTGTTGTCTCCTCGCTAGGGCCACCAGGCCGGCAAAAGGCGGACGCCAGATGACAGAAAGATCAGATGACAGAAGACAGAAAAGAATCTGTCTCCTGTTGTCCTTGTCCCCCGTAGCCTTGGCGTAGGGGGATGTCTTCTGGTTCTGAGAATCGGGGCACGCAATCAGAGGACAGAGATCAGATGACAGACGGCAGATAGGAGAAAAAAGGAATCTGTCCTCTGCCCTCCGGCCTGTTCACTGTGCATGAGATTCGCAAGGCCTTGCCCCGTCACGCCTAAGCGTGACAAAACGCAACTGTGCGAAAATGATCAAGCCTATCGAGCGATTAGTACCGGTACGCTGCACGCATTGCTGCGCTTCCACCTCCGGCCTATCAACGTGATGGTCTATCACGGCTCTCAGGGAATTCTGGTTTCGAGGGAGGCTTCCCGCTTAGAT
>CAMTWQ010000029.1:0-5773 GCA_947085465.1 uncultured Alphaproteobacteria bacterium | reverse complement strand
GATATGGCCGATTACAAGCCATTCCCGGTTGAATTTCGCACCGATCCGGAAGGCTTCCATCCCTTTGTGCGCAATCCTGAAACGCTGGCGCGCGCCTGGGCCATTCCGGGTACACCGGGACTGGCGCATCGCATCGGTGGTATTGAACGCGATTATAATAGCGGCAATATTTCCTACGAGCCGGAAAACCATCAGCGCATGACCGACGCCCGCGCCAACAAGATTTTGGGCATTGCCAACGATATTCCCGAACAGGATGTCGAGATTGGCTCCAAAAGCGGCAGAATGGTGGTTGTTGGCTGGGGATCGACCTATGGGCCGATCAACCGCGCGGTTTCTAACATGCGTGCGGCTGGCTATGACGTTTCGCACATTCATCTGCGTTACATATGGCCGTTGCCGCGCAATCTTGGCGCCTTACTGCACTCCTATGAAAAGGTGCTTGTCGCCGAGATGAACACGGGACAATTGAAAACATTGCTGCGCGCGGAATATCTGGTTCCCGCCGAAGGGCTGAATAAGGTTTCAGGTCAGCCAATGATGATCAGCGAAGTGGAAGACGCCATTCGCGCGCGTATTCCCGCCGTCAAAGCCGCCGAATAATATTATGGAGGAACGAAGCGATGAACGCCCCGGCAAAACTAACTCCGGCTGATTTCGCCACCGACCAGGAAGTTCGCTGGTGCCCCGGCTGCGGCGATTACGCCATCCTGAAGGCGGTGCAAAAGACGCTGCCCGAACTTGGCGCCACGCATGAAAATACGGTGTTTGTTTCGGGCATCGGCTGTGCGGCGCGGTTTCCTTATTACATCAACACGTATGGCTTTCACACCATTCACGGGCGCGCGGCGGCGGTCGCCACCGGCGTAAAGCTCGCCAATCCGGAATTGAATGTATGGGTGGTCGGCGGCGATGGGGATTCGCTCAGCATCGGCGGCAATCATTTGTTCCATCTGCTGCGCCGAAATGTCGATGTGCAGTATTTGCTGTTCAACAATGAAATTTATGGCCTGACCAAAGGCCAGTTTTCGCCGACGTCGCGTGTTGGCACCCGTTCGCCCTCAACGCCGCAAGGCTCGGTTGACCGGCCGGCCAATGCGCTGCGTTTCGGGCTTGGGTCCGGGGCGCGTTTCGTTGCCCGCGCCATTGATATTCAACAGGGGCAACTAAGCGACGTATTGAAGCGCGCACATGCCCATAAGGGCGCATCACTGGTGGAAATTCTGCAAAACTGTATCGTCTATAATGAGGATGTGTTCGCCCATATCACCGATAAAAAGGTGGCGTCTGATGCGCAAGTTTTGGTTGAACATGGTAAACCGCTGCTGTTCGGCAAGGACAAAACCAAAGGGCTACGCCTGAATCCAAAAAGCCTGACCGTTGAAATAGTGACGCTCGGCGAAGGCGGCGTCGGCGTGGATGATATTATCGTGCATGACGAAAAAAACCGCATGCTGGGCGGGCTTCTTGCAGGCATGGAGCCGCCGTTTCCCGTTGCGATTGGCGTGATTTATTGCGATCCCGTCACCAGCTATGACGCCGATTTGCTGGCCCAGGCGAAGCGCGAGAGAGACGCCAAGCCGGGCAAGCCAAACATCAATGCGCTGCTGCGTTCGGGCAATACATGGACGGTGCAGGGGTAGGCGTTAAGCGGCGCCTCCCCTTCACCCGTCAAGCCGCCAGTTCGCGCTCCATATCCGCTTTCCACTGGCCCTTGGTGGCGAGGCCGTTCATCTTGGCGCGATGGCTGAATACGGTTTGCGCCCGCTTCACATTTTCAGCTTTGCCCGCCCAGGACATGATGGCGGGATGCTGCAAGGCGCGGCCATAAGAGAAAGTTAGCTTCCACGGCATATTGCCAAGCGCGTTCATGGCGCTGAGATGCGCGGTTGCTTCTTCGTCGGATTGGCCGCCGGACAGAAACGCAATGCCGGGCACTGCTGCCGGCACACAGTCCTTGAGGCACTTGACGGTTCTTTCCGCGACTTCGGCGACGCTGGCTTTCTTCGCGCTTTTCTTTCCGGGCACGATCATGTTCGGCTTCAGCACGATGCCTTCAAGCGCCACATTCATAAAGTAAAGCTGCTGGAAGGTTTCTTTCAGCACCCATTGGGTCACCTTGTAACAGGCGTCGATATCATTATCGCCATCCATTAAAACTTCCGGCTCAACGATTGGGACGATATTGTTCGCCTGACAGAGATTGGCGTAGCGCGCCAGGGCATGCGCATTGGCCATAACGCCGGTATGCGAGAAGCGTCCGGCAACCGGATCGATAACGGCGCGCCATTTGGCAAAACGCGCGCCAGCCTCATAATATTTCGGCAGGCGGGTTGAAAGATTATCCAGCCCTTTGGTGATCAGCTCGCCGGCTGTTCCGGCGATTACTTCGGTGCCTTCATCGACCTTGATGCCGGGTACGGCGCCCGCATTTTCGATGATCTTCACCAATGGCGTACCATCCGCCGCCTTTTGCCAGACCGTTTCGTCAAACAGAATGACGCCGCTGATATGCTTCATGCCATCCGAGCGGAACAGCATCTCGCGGTAATCTCTGCGGTTCTGTTCGGTTGACTCGGTGTTGATCTGATCAAAGCGCTTTTTGATCGTTCCGCTGCTTTCATCGGCGGCGAGAATGCCTTTGCCGGTTTCTGACATCTTGTTGGCGATTTTGTTCAATGCGGCTAAATCCATTGCGGTATCCTCCCATGGTTAGATTAATCAGGCCGTTTCCAGCGCCCTGACGCCCGGTAATTGCTTGCCCTCCAGCCATTCCAGAAATGCGCCGCCGGCGGTGGAAACATAGCTGAAGTCATCGGCCACCCCTGCCTGATTGAGTGCGGCAACCGTATCGCCACCACCCGCAACCGACAATAGGCGTCCTGATTTTGTCAGTTTTGCGGCGGCAAGGGCTGCGGCCCTGGTGCCCGCATCAAAGGGGGCAATTTCGAATGCCCCCAGCGGGCCGTTCCAGACCAGGGTTTTGGCTTTCTCAAACCGGGCGATAATATCGCTGACCGCGTCACTCCCCACATCAAGGATCATGTCATCGGCGGCGATGGCGTCAATGGAAATTGTTTTCGATGGGGTGTTCGCCTTGAACTGCTTGGCAACCACCACATGCTGCGGCAGCACTACTTCGCACTTGGCGGCTTTGGCTTTCGCCAGAATTTCACGCGCGGTTGCGCCCAGATCATGTTCGCACAGCGATGCGCCGACAGGTTTGCCGAGTGCGGCGAGAAACGTATTCGCCATGCCGCCGCCGATGATCAGGCAGTCGGCCTTTGACACCAGATTGCCCAACAGATCTAGCTTGGATGAAATTTTTGCGCCGCCGACCACGGCCACCAGGGGGCGCGCAGGTTTGCCAAGCGCCTTGCCGAGCGCATCAAGTTCCGCCTGCATGCCGCGCCCAGCGGCGGATGGCAGCAGATGCGCAACGCCCTCGGTGGAGGCGTGCGCCCGGTGCGCCGCCGAAAATGCGTCGTTCACATAAATTTCACCCAGGTCTGCCAGATGATGCGCGAAATCCGGATCGTTTTTTTCTTCGCCCGCATGGAAGCGGGTGTTTTCCAGTAATAAAATCTCGCCGTCATGCAGGGAAAGCGAGGCCGCCTCGGCCACCTGGCCGATGCAATCATGCGCAAACAGCACCTTGCGCCCGAGCGCCTCGGCCAGTGGACCGGCGACCGGGGCAAGCGACAAATCGCTGACGATTTGACCGTTCGGGCGGCCAAAATGCGCCAGTAGAATTACCCGCGCGCCTTGTTCTGCGAGTTCCCTGATCGTGGGGACCACCCGCTCAATGCGCGTGGCGTCGGTTACTTTGCCGTCCTTGACCGGCACATTGATATCGACACGCACAATTACCCGTTTGCCAGTGACGTTCAGATCATCAAGTGTGCGGTAGGTCATGGCCTTGACCCTACAAAAATTTCCCCATCGCCAGGGCGGAGTCGGCCATGCGGTTGGAGAAGCCCCATTCATTGTCATACCAGCTCAGTACACGGACCAATTTGCCGCCTGTCACCTGGGTCTGATCGAATGCAAAAGTGCTTGACGCCGGATCATGATTGAAGTCAATCGACACGTTCTTGGCGCTGGTAACGGCCAAAATCCCCTTCAGCTTACCGGTTGACGCTTTCAGAATCGCATCGTTGATTTCCTTCACCGTGGTTTCACGCCCGGCATTGAACACCAGATCGATTACCGACACGTTTGGCGTCGGCACGCGAATGGCGGTGCCGTCCAGCTTGCCAGCCAGTTCCGGCAACACCAGGCCAACGGCCTTGGCGGCGCCCGTGGATGTCGGGATCATCGAAAGCGCCGCTGCGCGCCCGCGATACAAATCCGTATGCAAGGTGTCCAGCGATGGCTGATCGCCGGTATAGGCGTGAATGGTGGTCATGAAACCCTGCATAATGCCAACCGTTTCATGCAGCACCATGGCGACAGGGGCCAGACAATTGGTGGTGCAGGACGCGTTCGACACAACCGTGTGCGCGGCGGTAAGTTTGTCATGGTTGACGCCATACACCACGGTCAGGTCCGCATTGGTGGCGGGCGCGGAAATCAGCACTCGCTTGGCGCCCGCAGTAAGATGTTTGGCGGCATCGTCGCGGCTGGTGAAAAATCCGGTGCATTCCATCGCGATATCGATGTTCAGCGCCTTCCACGGCAGCTTTGCCGGATCGCGTTCGGCGGTGACCTTGATCGGTCCCGTTCCGCAATCAATCGTGTCTTCGGTGGTTTTCACCTCGCCGGGAAACCGTCCGTGCACGGAGTCAAACCGCAGCAGATGCGCATTGGTCTCAACCGGGCCAAGATCGTTCAGGGCCACGACCTGAATATCCTTGCGGCCGGATTCTATCAGCGCCCGTAAAATGTTCCGCCCGATACGTCCAAATCCGTTGATCGCTACGCGCAATGCCATGGGTTTCCTCTCCTGTTTAGCCGAGCAGGGCGCGGGCTTTTTGCGCTACCGCCTGGGGTGTTAAACCAAAATGCTTGTAAAGTTCTTTATACGGCGCGCTGGCGCCGAAACTATTGACGCCGATCAAGCCGCCCTTGTCGCCAACATAACGCTCCCAGCCGAAGGTGCTGGCCGCTTCAATGGCGATGCGCACCGTGTCCAGTCCCAGGGTTTTGTGGCGATAGTCTTGCGGCTGCATATCGAACAGCTCCAGGCATGGGGCGGACACCACGCGCGTGGGCGTGCCATCGGCCTGCAACAGATCGCGCGCGGCCATAGCGATTTCCACTTCCGATCCGGTGGCGATCAGGGTGACCTGCGCCTTGCCGGTGGCGGGCGGCAATTCATAGGCCCCGCGCGCGCAGAGATTTTCCTGGGTAAATGTCAGCCGTGCGGGCGCCAAATTCTGCCGGGACAGGGCAATGACGCTGGGCCGGTCCAGGGATTGCAGCGCCAATTGCCAGCATTCGATGGTTTCGGTGGCGTCCGCCGGGCGGAACACCAGCAGACCAGGAATCGCCCGCAGGCTGGCCAGATGCTCTACCGGCTGATGGGTCGGCCCGTCTTCGCCAAGGCCAATCGAATCATGGGTCATCACATGAATGACGCGCTGGCGCATCATCGCCGCCAGACGAATGGATGGGCGGCAATAATCGCTGAACACCAGAAATGTGCCGCTATAGGGAATGACGCCGCCATGCAGGGCCATGCCGTTCATGATCGCGGCCATGCCGTGTTCGCGCACGCCGTAATAGATATAGCTGCTGGAAAAATCGTCCGGCGTGATCGCTTTCATGGCGG
>CAMTWQ010000028.1:0-16941 GCA_947085465.1 uncultured Alphaproteobacteria bacterium | reverse complement strand
CGCGCCCGGGTGGACAGCGTGGTCCAGGATCCCTCGACCGCCGAGGCGCTCAAGCCCTGGTACAACCAGTTCTGCAAGCGGCCCTGCTTCCACGACGAGTATCTGGCCACGTTCAACCGGCCGAACGTCACCCTGGTGGACACCCAGGGCAAAGGCGTCGAGCGCATCACCGAGACCGGCGTGGTGGCCAATGGCGTCGAATACCCCCTGGACTGCCTGATCTACGCCACCGGCTTCGAGGTCGGCACTGACTACACCCGCCGCTCCGGTTACGATATTCATGGGCGCGGTGACATGACCCTCAGCAAAAAGTGGGCAAATGGGCTTTTGACCTATCATGGTTTCTACACCAACGGTTTCCCCAATTGCTTCTTCATGGGCATGACGCAAACCGGCCTGACCGCAAACATTCCGCACATGCTGAATGAACAGGCCCAACATATTGCCTATGTGATCAATCACGCCATGAGCAGCAATGTCAGGGCCGTGGAGGCCTCCAAGGAGGCTGAGGACGCCTGGGTTAGCACATGCAAGCAGAAGGCCCGCCTGGGCGAGCGGTTTTTTGCCGAGTGCACACCAGGCTATTACAATAATGAAGGTAAACCGGGCGAAACCGGCAACGGATTTCTGAACGGCCAATATGGCGGTGGCCCGGTGGAATTCTTCAAGATACTGGATAAGTGGCGCGCAGAGGGCGACCTGAAGGGGCTGGAGGTTTCGTAAAACGCACGGCCTAGAGCAGCCCGCGATTAAGCCGCTCCCGGCGCCACCGGGGGCGGCTTTTTCATATGTGGAACACATTTGGCGAGATTGCTTGCAGCGGGCGGCATTGGCTTTATACTCCATAGATCAAGACATAGAACCTGCAACGATGGGAGCCGGGACATGAGCGACAATTTTACAGCAGTAGCTGAAAAAGCCGGGATGAAGCTGGCCTTTGATCCAAATAAGCTGCTCGAAAAATACAATCAGGAGCGCGACAAGCGCGTGCGCGAAGATGGCAAAAATCAATATCGCGAGATCACCGGACAGTTCGCGCATTTCATTGATGATCCATATGTGGAGCCAATAACCCGCGAGCCGTTGTTTGATGAAGTCGAAGTTGTGGTGATCGGCGGCGGCTTTGGCGGGCTGCTGGCCGGCGCGCGGCTGCGCGAGGCGGGCGTAAAAAGCATCCGCATGATCGAAAAGGGCGGCGATTTCGGCGGCACCTGGTACTGGAACCGGTATCCCGGCGCGCAATGCGATATTGAGGCGTACGTCTACCTGCCCTTGCTGGAAGAACTAAACTATATCCCGCGCGAACGCTATTCCCATGCGCCCGAGATCATGGCGCACACCCAGGCGATTGGCCGCAAATTTAATCTGTACGATGATGTTTGCTTCCAGACCGAAGTAACCGGCATGCAATGGGATGAAAAAGAAGCCAAGTGGATTATTACGACGGATCGCGGTGACCGCATGAAGGCGCGCTTTGTCGCCATGTCGAACGGGCCGCTGAACAAGCCTAAACTGCCCGCAATGACAGGCATAGAAAATTTCAAGGGCCACACCTTTCACACCAGCCGCTGGGATTATGACTATACCGGCGGAACATGTGAGGGCAATCTGACCGGCCTCAAGGACAAGCGGGTGGCGATCATTGGCACTGGCGCAACAGCGGTGCAGTGTGTCCCGCATCTTGGTGAATGCTCAAAGGAATTGTTTGTGTTTCAGCGCACGCCGTCCTCGTGTGACGTTCGCAAAAATGCTCCCACCAGCCCGGAATGGCAAAAGAAACTGCAACCGGGTTGGCATCAGAAGCGCATCGAAAATTTCAACAACATGATGAGTGGCGGGTCTTCAGAAAAGGATGATGTCAGCGATGGCTGGACGGATATCTTTCGCGACATCACCAACCAGGAAAAAATGAACCCCGCCAAGGTCTTAACCAAAGAAGAAAAGAAAGTGCTGGCAGAGCTGGCGGACTTCAGGAAAATGGAGGAGATTCGCGCCCGCGCGGCGAGCATCGTGACAGACCAGGCAACCGCAGAGGCGCTGAAACCATACTACCGGCAGTTCTGCAAACGCCCCACTTTCCATGACGAATATTTGCAGACCTATAACCTGCCTAACGTCCATTTGGTGGACACGCGCGGCAACGGCGTTGATCGCATCACCGAGAAGGGCGTTGTATTTGACGGCAAGGAATATGAGGTGGATTGCATCATTTTCGCTACCGGTTTTGAGGTGGGCACCGTTTACACTAGCAAATCCGGGTACGATATAATTGGACGCGGCGATGTCAAGCTTAGCCAGAAATGGGCCGATGGCCTGAAAACCTTCCATGGATTTTTCAGCAATGGCTTTCCCAATTGCTTCTTCATGGGCATGACTCAAACCGGTCTGACGCCTAACATGACGCATATGCTGAGCGAGCAGGCGACCCATGTCGCCTATGTCATCAGTCATGCCAAGACCAGCAATATCCGCGCGGTCGAAGCAACCGAGGAAGCCGAGAATGCGTGGGTAAAAGACATTTACCGGCTGGCGCGGCTGGGTGAGGCCTATTACGCCGCGTGCACACCCGGCTATTACAACAATGAAGGCAAGCCGGGATCCGCCAATAACGGTTTCCTCAGCGGCCAATATGGCGGCGGCCCGGTTGAGTTTTTTAAAATTCTGAAGGACTGGCGCGAAGAAGGCGCGCTGCGCGGCCTGGAAGTTTCATAAGCGCTTATCAGCCTTAACAGATTTGGCCGCCCCCTGTGACGGAGGGGGCGGCTTTTTCACGCGCGCCAGACCGGCTATGCGCTTGCTGAAATGAATAAGCTGATTTATTGTCAGCAGACGCGATATTGTCTTTGTCGGCAGCGGTACGCCTATATCAGGCCGCGCGCCAAACCATCATGATGGAGTGAAATGAGATGAGCGAAACAAAACCAGCTTCGGCCCGCCCTGATAAACCCGAACAATCTTATGTGATACCAACCAGGGAACTGGCAGCCCGCACTGGCATGGGGGAGCTTGATTTTGATCCGGTTGCGCTGCTGGCCAAATACCGCGCAGAGCGGGACAAGCGCATCCGCCCCGATGGCAATGAACAATATCAGCAGCCCAAAGGGGACTTTTCCCACTTTCTGGATGATCCCTATGTGGAGCCCATAACGCGCGCGCCGCTGTTCGACGAGGTTGAAGTGGCAGTCATCGGCGGCGGGTTTGGCGGTTTGCTGGCTGGCGCGCGGCTTCGCGAGGCGGGCGTCAAAAGCATTCGCATGATCGAAAAGGGCGGCGATTTTGGCGGCACCTGGTATTGGAACCGGTATCCAGGCGCCGCGTGTGACATCGAGGCCTATGTTTATCTGCCGCTGCTCGAAGAATTGAATTTTATGCCAAAGCGCCGCTATACGGACGCGCCGGAAATCATGGCGCATAGCCAGGCGATCGCCAGAAAATTCGATCTCTATAAGGACGCCTGCCTGCAAACGGAAATCACCGCAATGCAGTGGGATGAGAAGGAATCCAAGTGGATCATCTCAACCAATCGCGGCGACAAGATGAAGGCGCGCTTTGTGGTCATGTCAAATGGCCCGCTGCACCGTCCAAAACTTCCCGGCATCCCAGGCATCGATAGTTTCAAGGGGCATACGTTTCATACCAGCCGCTGGGATTACGCCTATACCGGCGGCGATTCCACCGGCAATCTTTCCAACCTGAAAGACAAGCGCGTCGGTATCATCGGCACCGGCGCCACTGCCGTACAATGCATCCCGCATCTTGGCGCTGCTGCCAAGCACCTGTATGTGTTTCAGCGCACCCCATCCTCGATAGACGTGCGAAACGATAAGCCCACCGATCCGGAATGGGCAAAAAGCCTGAAACCCGGCTGGCATCAAGACCGCATGGATAATTTCAACACGCTGGTGTCGGGCGGATACACGGAAGTGGATCTGGTCAATGACGGCTGGACTGAAATTATCCGCAATCTGCTGATCAAGGTGCGGCATGAAAAGGCCGCCGGCCTGACACGCGGTGAATTGGCCGCCGTCACCGAGCTGCTCGATTATCAAAAAATGGAACAGATCAGGGCTCGCGTTGACACCATCGTCAAGGACAAGGCGACAGCCGAGGCGCTCAAGCCCTATTACCGGCAGTTCTGCAAACGCCCCTGCTTCCATGACGAATATCTGCCGACCTTTAACCGCCCCAATGTGACGCTCGTGGATACGCGCGGCCAGGGCGTCGAGCGACTGACTGAAAAAGGCGTTGTATTTGACGGCAAGGAATACGAGGTTGATTGCCTGATTTTCGCAACGGGTTTTGAAGTCGGCACGGCCTACACGCGCCGTTCGGGCTATGACCTTATCGGGCGCGGCGGAATAAGCCTCAGCGAAAAATGGGGCAAGGGCGTCGCCACGCTGCATGGCATGCACAGCCGAGGTTTCCCGAATTGCTTCATCATGGGAACCATGCAATCGGGATTTACCGCGAACTTCCCGCATGCGCTGGACGTCAACAGCAAGCACCTCGCCTACATCATTCAAAAGGTGAAGGACAGCAATCACACCGTAGTCGAGGCGTCAGAAGAAGCGGAACGCGATTGGGTGGACCTCATCATCCGCAAGGCCCGCATGGGGATGCGGTTCTATGCGGAATGCACGCCTGGCTATTACAATAATGAAGGCAAGCCAGGGGAAAAAAGCGGCCAGAATGGCCAGTATGGCGGCAGTTCACTGGAGTTCTTCCGGATTTTGGACAAGTGGCGTGAAGCTGGCGAACTGAAAGGCCTTGAGATTTCATAATGCTATAAGCCGCCGGGGGAAACTCCGGCGGCTTCGGCCCGCCTCGCGTTTTTACAGTTTTTCATTGCATTATTATGCTTGCCCCGTTCTGCGGTGCTGTGGTCTCATAGGGTCAATGATAACCGGCGCGCTTCCGCGCCCCAGAAACCGGGAGGCATCCTCATGGACACTTTTGTATCAAAAGCAGCCAAAATTCGCGCTCAGCTAAGCCATCCGCTGATCGATGGCGACAGCCATATCGTTGAGTACACGCCGGTGTTTCTGGATTATCTCAGAGCGGCGGGCGGACATGAAATCGCCGATAATTTCGGCCAAAACATGGGCGGCGGTTTCACGCTCGGCAGCTCAAAAAAATCCTGGTACGCCATGACCTGGGAAGAGCGCCGCGATAAGCGTCTGATGCGCAGCCCCTGGTGGGCATTGCCGACCAAGAACACGCTCGACCGTTGCACCGCGATGCTGCCGAAACTCTATCACCAGCGGATGGACGAAGTGGGTCTGGATTTCGCCGTGCTATATCCAAGCGTCGGCCTGATGTTTAACCACAATTTTGGTGATGACGCATTCCGGACACTGGCCTGCCATGCGTTCAATGAATACACCGCCGCCATATATGCCGAATACAGCGACCGCATGACGGTTGCCGCCGTGATTCCGCTGAACACGCCACAAGAAGGCATCAAGGAGTTAGAACACGCCAAGAAACTGGGGCTGAAGGTGGCGATGATCCCGGCCTATATCCGCCGGCCGTTTCCAGATATCCACAAAGATCATCCCGAGCTGGCGGGCCGGGTCAACTGGCTGGACAGCTATGGCATGGACAGCGCCCATGACTATGATCCGTTCTGGGCCAAGTGTATTGAACTTGGCTTTTCGGTTGCGGCGCATTCGGGCGCCCAGGGCTTTGATGACCGGCGCTCAATCTCGAATTATATGTACAACCATATGGGCCACTTCGCCGCAGCCGGTGAGGTATTGGCGAAATCCTTGGTGATGGGCGGCGTCACCCGGCGCTTCCCGAAACTGCGGGTGGCGCTGCTTGAGGGCGGCGTGATAAACGGCGTGCGTCTTTATGGCGACCTGTTTTCGCGCTGGGAGAAACGCAGCCCGGACAGCCTGCAAAATCTTGATCCCGCTAACATTGATCATAAACTGGCGCGCGAACTGTTCGAGAAATACGGCGACAAGGCCACGCTCGACAAGCTCGATCAGCTTGAGCGCACGCTGGCGTTCGGGCCAAAGAGCATTGACGCGGATTTGCGCGATGATTTTGCGGCAATGAAGATCACCTGCAAAGAAGACATCCGCGATCAGTTCATTCCGCATTTCTATTTTGGCTGCGAGGCGGATGACCCACTATCTGCGATCGCCTTTGACCGCCGCCTGCATCCACTGCACGAGCAGGTGCGGGCGATTATGAGCTTTGACCTTGGGCATTGGGACGTCACTGACATGACGGCGGCGACCACAGAGGCCTTCGAGATGGTCGAACACGGGCTGGTGTCGCCGGAGGATTTCCGCACCTTTGCCTATGGCAACTCGGTGCGGCTCTATGCCGGGCCGAACCCGGATTTCTTCAAGGGCACGATTATCGAAAAGCAGGCGGCGAAAGAACTCGGCGCCGCCAAATCGCGGTAGAGAATTTTCCGGTCAATTGGAATCGTTCGTGCGATCCAATTGACCGGTTAATACTACGCCGTCGCAAATCCAAAAAATTTCACGTCTTCCAGCCCGGCGCGCGGCGTGCGTAGTGTGTTGACCACGTCGCTGGTGTCTTCATACCCAACGGCCAGGCCGCAAAACACCATTTCCTGGGCTGGGATGGATAACATCTCCGTCAAGGTTTTATGCCAGTTGGCCCAGGCCTCCTGCGGGCAGGTGACCAGGCCATGGTCAAGCGCCAGCAGCATGACGTTTTGAATATACATGCCAAGATCGGCCCATTGGCCAAGCCCCATATTGCGGTCGATGGTGAAAATCATGCACACCGGCGCGCCGAACAGTTCGTAATTTTTGAACATCTGTATCGAGCGGGCCTTTCTATCGCCGCTCTTTACGCCGGCAAGATCATACAGCGCAAACCCGACCACCCGGCGGCGCGTATTATATGGTTCGCCCAAATCCGCTGGATAAATGGCGTATTCGGTTCCCTCGCCATAAACGCCGGCCGCCCATTTCTCGCGCACCCGGCGGACCAGTTCATCGCGCGCGGCGCCCGCCATGACATAGGTTTTCCAGGGCTGCAAATTGCCGCCCGATGGGGCGCGGGCCGCGTCGGCAAGGATTTTCCGGATCACATCTTCCGGCACCGGCTTTGAAAGAAACGCCCGCGCGGATTTGCGGGCCTGAACGGCCTCGGTTACATTCACTGTCTGTCCTCCAAAAACATGTTCAATTCACATTGACGCTGTTTTAGCATAAATTTAGGGGCGCGATGAAAGCGCATTTCATCCTGGTGCATTTGCATCTATGCTGAGCGCGTATGCTGAGCGCGATGATTTTTAGTTGGCCCTTTGATCCCCTCCCTGTCCCTCCCGTTTCCAAGGGGAGGGGACGCCAGACGAAACTTCTCCCTCCCCCTGTAAGGGGGAGGGCTGGGGTGGGGGTCTCTAAACCGGTCTCATCTAAAATCATTCCGCTCTGGCGGTTAACAAGAACCCGTAGGTAAATGGGAAGGAAACACCATGAACGGCGCTGAAAGCTTGATGCAAACCTTTGTCGATAGCGGCATCAATGTCTGCTTCACCAACCCCGGCACATCGGAAATGCACTGCGTTGCGGCGCTGGACCGCATTCAGGGGGTGCGCGGCATTCTGGGGCTGTTCGAGGGCGCCGTCAGCGGCATGGCCGATGGCTATGCGCGCATGGCCGGAAAGCCCGCCTTTACCCTGCTGCATCTGGGACCTGGCCTGTCCAACGCCTCGGCCAATATCCACAACGCCAAGCGCGCCGGTTCGCCGATGATCAATGTGGTGGGCGATCACGCGACCTATCATTTGAAATATGACGCGCCGCTGGCGTCAGATATTGCGGGTCTGGCGAAACCCGTATCCCATTGGCAGCACGCCAGCACGGACGCCAAAAGCCTGGCCGCCGATGGGGCGCGTTCGGTTACCGAAGCGATGACCTATCCCGGCCGTATCGCAACGCTGATCGTGCCCGCTAATTGCGCCTGGGACGAGGCCGATGGGCCAGCCAAACCGGTAGCGCCCATGGCCACTCCCCGCCCCGATGCAAGCGCCATCGCCGCCGCCGCAAGGGCGCTGAAGAATGGCAAGAAAACCGTGATCCTGATGCGCGGCCCCGTGCTGCTGCGGCGCGGCACACATGTGGCGGGCCGGATCGCGGCGGCAAGCGGCGCACGGCTGGTCTGCGACACTTTTATCTCGCGCATCGAACGCGGCGCTGGCCTGGTTCCCATCGAAAAAATGCCGTATTTCGCTGAAGACATGGTTGCGTTTTTAAAGGGTACAGAGCAATTGATCCTGGTTGGCGCCAAGCCGCCGGTGTCATTCTTCGCCTATCCGGGCAAACCGGGCTGGCTGACGCCGGAGGGCTGCGAGACCTTTGTGCTCGCCACCCACGAACAAGACGCCATCTACGCCATGGAAGCAGTGGCGGATGAGATCGGCGCGCCCAAGGAACCGGCAAATGTGCAAAAACTTGTGCGTCCGCCGCTGCCCAACGGGCCGCAATTCAACGCGCATACGATCGGCGCGGCGCTGGGCGCATTGTTGCCGGAAAATGTCATTGTGTCGGATGAGGCGGCGACCTCGGGCGCTGGCTGCTACGGGCCTACGGCCGGCATTCCAGCGGCGGATTGGCTTAGCCTGACCGGCGGCTCCATCGGCCAGGGGATTCCGCTGGCGGCGGGCGCTGCGGTGGCCTGCCCGGACCGCAAGGTCGTATGTCTCACGGGCGACGGCGGCGGCATGTATACATTGCAAGCGCTGTGGACCATGGTGCGTGAGAAGCTTGATATCGTTACCGTAGTTTTTTCGAACCGCAAATATCTGATTCTGCAAGTTGAATTGATGCGGGTGGGCGCGGGCAATCCTGGCCGCAAGGCGCTCGATCTGCTTGATCTATCCAACCCGGATCTGAACTGGGTGCAATTGGCGAACGGCATGGGCATGAGCGCCACCCGCGCCACCACGCAGGAGGAGTTTAACCGGCAATTCTCTGAGGCCATAGCCACACGCGGGCCGCATCTGATTGAGGCGGTGATTTAACCCGTCGCCGTGACGGCCGTTGCGGGCGCCTCGGACAGAAACCGGACGAAGCGGTTACGGCTATCCACGAGTATGACTTTCGGCGCTATGGGCTGCGAGCACAATTCAAAGCCCATGATGATGATCTGTTCGCCGTGCCCGATCAAATGCGCCGCTGCGCCATTCATGCACATCGCCCCTGATCCGCGCTCACCAGCGATGATATAGGTTTCCAGACGGGCGCCGCTGGTATTGCTGACCACCAGAACGCGCTCGCCCACCCACAGGCCCACAAGGTCCAGCAGGTCTTCGTCAATGGTAACGCTGCCGACATAGGCCAGATTGGCCTCTGTCACGACCGCATTATGGATTTTGGAGCGCATCAGCCAGCGCATGATGAAAATCCTGAAGTCCGGGGAAAAACAGCAGCAAACGCAAACCCGGCGTAACTACCGGGTACGGAGCGTTATACCCTGAAAATGACGCCAACACCAGCCATCAACGCGCGTAGACGCCGCCATCCACAGACATCGCCAGCCCCGTGACAAATGATGCGCGGTCCGAACATAGCCACATGGCGGCTTCGGCGATTTCCGAGGGTTTGCCAAGCCGGCCCACCGGCTCCATACGGCGCATCGTCTCATAGCCCTTTTCGGTGCCGCCAGCGATCCGGTTTAGCATCGGCGTGTCTATCGCGCCGGGGCAGACCGCATTGACGCGGATATTCTGGCGCGCGTATTCCAGCGCCGCCGTCTTGGTCAGGCCGATGACGCCGTGTTTTGCCGCCACATAGGCGGAGCCGCGCGGCGCGCCAACAAGCCCGGCCAGCGACGAGGCGTTGACAATAGCGCCAGGCGAGCCCTGGCGCAGAAATTGCTCGATCTCATATTTCAGGCACCACCACACGCCTTTCAGATTGACGGCGATATTGAGATCAAAATTTTCTTCGGTGCAGGAAATAATGGTGGCGCGGGTGTCGCCCTCGACGCCGGCATTGTTGAACGCCGCATCCAGCCGGCCATAGGTATCGACAGTGGTCTTGACCATCGCCTCGACTTCCGGCCCTTTGGTTACATTGCAGCGCACGAAGCTTGCCGAGCCGCCCATCTGTTTCACCAGGCCAACGGTTTCCTCGCCGCCTTTTTCATTGATGTCGGCGACCATTACCTTTGCGCCTTCGCGCGCGAATATCAGCGCCGATTCACGGCCAATGCCCGACCCGGCGCCGGTGATCAGCGCCACTTTTCCCTGCATGTCCCCTGTCATTTCCTGCTTCCTTTAGTCTGTGTGCGAAGTGATTATTCGGCCGCCTTCACGCCCTCGGGCAATGGGGTGGCGTGCAAAACCCCGGATTTTTGCAATTCGGCGATCCTGGCCGCACTATAACCGAGATGTTTTTGCAGAACATGCGCATTGTGCTCACCCAAAAACGGCGCCACCATTTTTAGCTGCTCAGGATATTTGGAAAAGCGCATCGGTATGTAGGGAAACCGCCAATTACCCAGGCCCCGGTCATTATCGGGGGGCGCCACGCCGCGCTCGATCATATGCGGTTCGGCCAGCGCCTCGGGCACTGACAGGATCGGCGCCACGGGTAAATGAGCCTCGCGGAATTTATTGATTACCGTTGCGTCATCGCGCTGGGTAGCGCACCAGGCCTGAATAATGTCCGCCAGCGCATAACGGTTCTCCGCCCGTAGCTGCACCGTGACATAGGACGGATGCTCGATCAGATCTTCGCGCTCGATCACCTTACAGAAAACCGGCCAGTCTTTAGGCGTCGACAGAATAAAAATATAATTCTGCGGCCCCTTAAAAACGCCAATCGGCGCGATGGTGGAATGCAGATGGCCAAAGCGCGTCGGCGCAACAGCGCCGCCGCTTCCGGTGTAAGCCTGCACATTGACCTCATGCATATGGAAATACGTGTCGAGCAGGGAAATATCCAGATACTGGCCCTCATTGCTGCGCGCGCGATCCAACAGCGCCGTCACCACCGCGGCATAGGCGTTTACCCCTGTGCTGACATCGCCAATCGCCATGCCCGCAAGCAGCGGCGGCCCATCGGGATAACCAATATTATCGAGAATGCCCGCATAGCCCGCCGCGATATAATCATATCCCGGCAAATGGCTGAGCGGCCCGGTTTGCCCGAACGCCGACACCGAACACATCACGATCCTTGGATTAATTTCATGCACCACGTCCCAGCCCAGCCCCATGCGGCCAACGGCCCCCGGCGAATAATTTTCGATGAACACATCCGCCGTTTTGATCAATTGCTTGATGATCTCCAGACCCTCATGGGTTTTTGGATTCAGGCAAAGCGATTTCTTGCCCCGGTTCTGTTGCAGGAAATAGCCGCTGCGCCCGTTATGCACATAGGGCAGCCCGCGCGTCATATCGCCGTTCGGGGCGATTTCGATCTTGATAACCTCGGCCCCCACTTCCGCCATTATCCGGGTGCCGCTAGGCCCGGCCAGCGCATGGGTAAAATCGATAATTTTATAACCATCGAGAACGTGACGCTGGGCCATGATTCGCTCCTGTTTTTCCCGCAATGATTTAGACCAAATCAATCGCCGATATTTTATTCCGCCGCTTTCACCCCCTCGGGTAGCGGCTCGGCAAACAGCACCCCCGTCGTGTGCAGGCTGGCGATCCTGTCAGCGCTTAAGCCAAGATGTTTGCGCAGCACCAGTGCGTTATGTTCACCGAGATATGGCGCGTTCAGTTCTGGTTTTTCCGGATATTTTGGAAAGCGCATCGGCATGCCGGGAAATTTCCATGCGCCGGAACTGCGATCATCGAAGCTGCGCACCACTTCGCGTTCGATAAAATGCGGCAACGCCATGGCTTCGGGCACTGAAAGGACCGGCGCAATGGGAACATGCGCATCCTGAAATATTTTGATGACGGTATCGTCGTCTGGCTGTGTAGCGATCCAGGCCTGAATGATTTCCGCCAGCGCATAACGGTTTTCCGCCCGCAATTGCACCGTGGCGTATGAAGGATGCTCGATAATATCCTCGCGCCCGATCAGCTTGCAAAACAACGGCCAGGCGGGGGGCGTCGCCAGAAGTAAAAGATAGTTTTTATGCCCCTTGTAAACCCCTAGCGGCTGTACCGTTGAATGCAAATGCCCAAAACGCGTCGGGTGAAAGTCCCCTTTGCTGCCGGAGTAGGCCTGCACGGCGATGGCGTGCATATGAAAATACGTATCAATCAGCGAGATATCCAGATACTGCCCCTCATTGGTGCGCGCCCGGTCAAGCAGCGCCGACATGATGGCGCCAAATGCGCTTAACCCTGTGCTGATATCCCCCATCGCCATGCCCGTAAACAGCGGCGGCCCATCGGGATAGCCAATATTATCAAGAACGCCGGTATAGGCGGCGGCGATATGATCATAGCCCGGCAGATGCGCCAGCGGCCCGGTTTGCCCAAACGCCGAGATCGAGCACATCACCAGCCTGGGATTAATCTCCCGCACCACATCCCAGCCAAGCCCCATGCGGCCAACGGCGCCGGGCGAAAAATTCTCAAAGAACACGTCCGCCGTCTTGATCAATTGCTTGATCAGCTCCAAGCCCTCTGGCGTTTTGGGATTCAGGCATAGCGATTGTTTGCCCAGATTCTGCTGCAAAAAATAACCGCTGCGGCCATTTCGTATAAAGGGCATGGCGCGGGTCACGTCGCCGTTCGGGGCGATTTCCAGCTTGATCACCTCGGCGCCCATTTCCACCATCATGCGCGTGGCGCAGGGGCCGGCCAAAACCTGGGTGAAATCGATAATCTTGTAGCCGTCAAGAATATGGCGCTGGCTCATAGAATGCGCTCGCCATCAATTTCTCCCATCAAATTTCCCCCATTCATTCTGTTGTGTTTGGTTATTCCGCCGCCTTCACGCCCTCGGGCAACGGCTCTGCATGCAGTACGCCAGCCTTATGCAAGGCGTCGATTTTATCTGCGCTATAGCCAAGATGCCGGGTCAGCACATCGACGTTATGTTCGCCAATGAATGGCGCGTGCAAGTCCGTCCGGCTCGCATATTTTGGAAATCGCATCGGCATATTTGGATATTTCCAATCGCCCGAAGTCTTGTCGTTGATCGTGCGCACAACCTTGCGTTCTATGAGATGCGGCTCCGCCATCGCCTCGGGCACCGAAAGGATTGGCGCAATCGGCAGATGCGCGTCGCGGAATTTTTTGATGATCACATCGTCATCAGACTGGCTATCGATCCATGCCTGAATGATTTTTTCCAGCTCGAAACGGTTATCTGCCCGCAGGGTCACAGTGGCGTAAGATGGATGCTCGATGATATCTTCACGCTCAATCACCTTGCAGAAGGTCGGCCATGTCACCGGCGTCGCCAGTATGAAAATATAATGCTTGTGGCCCTTAAAGATTCCAATCGGCTGTATCATGGAATGCAGATGCCCAAAGCGGGCGGGCGTAACCGTGCCTTCGCTACCGGAATAGAGATGCACGTTAAGTTCATGCATGTTGAAATACGTATCAAGCAGCGAGATGTCCAGATATTGCCCCTCATTGGTGCGCGAACGATCAAGCAGCGCCGCGAGCACTGCGGCAAACGCGTTCACGCCGGTGCCGATATCGCCGATCGCCATGCCGGTAATCAGCGGCGGCCCGTCAGGATAGCCGATATTATCAAGAATGCCCGAATAGGCGGCGGCGATATAATCATATCCGGGCAGATCACTCAGCGGGCCAGTTTGCCCAAACGCCGAGATGGAGCACATAACCACCCTTGGATTAAGCGCGCGCACCACGTCCCAGCCAAGCCCCATGCGGGTGATGGCGCCAGGTGAAAAAGCTTCGAGAAAAACATCCGCTCCTTTGATCAGCTGTTTGAGAATCTCCAAACCTTCCGGTGTTTTTGGGTTCAGGCACAGGGATTTTTTGGCAAAATTCTGCTGCATGTAATAGCCGCTGCGCCCGTTGCGTATCCAGGGCAGATAGCGCGTGATGTCGCCATTCGGGGCGATTTCTATCTTAATCACCTCGGCCCCCAGTTCCGCCATCATCCGGGCCGAGCTTGGTCCGGCTAAAACCTGGGTAAAATCGACAACCTTGTACCCGTCAAGGATATGGCGCTGGGTCATGGGATGCTGCCTCCGTTGCCGTCTTATTGCGATCCCTCACGGATCGTTATTTTCTATGCATGAGCATGACGCCCGGCCAGGACGTTGTGAAGCCCCTATTCCGCCGCCGTGGATTTTGGGATCGGCTCGGCCGCCAGGACGCCCTTAGCCAGCAAGCCGGCAATCCTGTCTTTGGAATAGCCGAGATGCTCGCCCAGCACCTGCGCATTGTGTTCGCCAAGAAACGGGGCCTCCAAATCCAGATGCCCGGGAAACGCCGAAAAACGCAGCGGCATGCCCGGAAGCAGAAACCGGCCAAGCCCGCGATCATCGACCCAGCGCACGGTTTCGCGCTCAAGCAGGTGTGGATGCTGACAGGCTTGTTCGATCGAAAGTATCGGCGCCACGGGAAGCCGGTTTTCCTCCAGGATACGGATCGATTCCGCATCACTTTCCTGGGCTTGCAGCCACGCCTCGATAATCTCCACCAATTCGTAGCGGTTTTGCGCGCGCTTGCCG
The DNA here is from genome assembly GCA_947085465.1 of uncultured Alphaproteobacteria bacterium. Taxonomy (GTDB): domain Bacteria; phylum Pseudomonadota; class Alphaproteobacteria; order UBA11222; family UBA11222; genus CAMTWQ01. The sequence goes on along the minus strand of CAMTWQ010000028.1, from coordinate 2,322 downwards.
TTATCATTATATCTGGGATGGTCGATCAAATCGGGCCGGCCAATCACTTCACAGAATTTCGGCCACATATTCAAAATCGGCAAAATCATTATCGGCATTTCCTTGCCCCGGAAAATGCCTGCCGGCGCGGTGGCATAAAAGTGCGAGCCGGAACGCGTCGGCTTGATCTCCCCCTTGCTTAATGACCATACCTCCACATTCGCATCGTGATGGTGGAAATAGGTGTCAAGCAGCGACACCTCGACATATTGTCCGCCATGCCCGCGTTCGCGGTGCAGCAGCGCAAAGCCGATGGCCGTCGCCGCATGCACGCCGGTGCCAATATCGCCGAGTGCAAGCTGAGGCAGAACCGGCGTTTTACCTGGCTCGCCAATCATGCTGGTGACGCCCGCGTAGGCCTGGCCGATATTGTCAAATCCCGGCAGTTGCGCCAGCGGCCCCGTCTGGCCAAAGGCCGAAATCGAACACATGATTATGTTGGGATTAATGGCCTTCACCACGTCCCAGCCAAGGCCAAGACGGGCGACCACCCCGGGCGCGAAATTCTCGATAAACACATCGCTTTTGGCGATCAGGCCCTTGAGAATTTCCAAACCTTCCGGTGTTTTAGGATCAAGACAGACCGCTTTTTTGCCCCGGTTCTGCTGCACGAAATAGCCGCTGCGCCCATTTATAAGAAACGGGAACAGGCGGCTTGGATCACCGCCGGGAAACTCGACCTTGATTACTTCCGCGCCCATCTCCACCAGCAGCCGCGTCGCCGCCGGACCCGCAAGATATTGGGTAATGTCGAGAACGCGAAACCCGTCCAATATATGCTGCATGAATCCCTCCCTGGTGATCATTTGCGCTGTGGAAACGTTATTGCGCCGCCTTTGCTTGCGCCGGGATCGGTTCACTTGACAAAACGCCCCGGGCCTCCAATGCCGCGATCTTATCGGCGCTATAGCCAAGATGTTCGCTCAGCACTTGCGCATTATGTTCGCCGAGGAACGGCGCCACCAAATCGAGATGGCCGGGAAACGCTGAAAATCGCAACGGCATGCCCGGAACCTGAAAGCGGCCAAGCGCGCGATCCTCGATCCAGCGGATAGTTTCGCGCTCAATCAAGTGCGGATGCGCGCAGGCCTGATTAACCGTGAAGATAGGCGCCACCGGAATACGGTGACTTTCCAAAATGCGAATGGCTTCTTCGTCGCTCTCCTGGGCTTGCAGCCATGCTTCAATGATTGCAATTACTTCATGCTGATTTTTCGTGCGCTTGTCGTTATCAATGAATTTTGGATGCTCCGCTAATTCCGGGCGGCCTATCGCTGTGCACATTCGCTCCCACATATTCAGCGGCAAAATAAACACAGGCCGCGTCTTGCCCTGGAAAATACCCGCAGGCGTCAGCGCGGAATTGTGCGGGCCGGAGCGCATCGGCCTAGACGCGCCGTTACTTAACGACCATTCATGCACACTCCTCACATGAAGATGAAAATACATGTCGAGTAGCGAGATATCGATAAATTGCCCCTCGCCGCTGCGTTCGCGGTGCAGCAGCGCAAGTCCGATCGCCGCCAGCGCATTCATGCCTGTGCTGACATCGCCTATCGGCACCATGGTGAAGGGCGGTGTTTGGTCAGGCTCGCCAATCATGCTGGTCACCCCCGCATAGGCCTGGCCGATCATGTCAAATCCCGGCAGATGCGCCATCGGCCCGGTTTGCCCAAACGCCGAGATCGAGCACATGATGATACGCGGATTGATTGCATGCACCACATCCCAATCAAGGCCGATGCGGCCAATGACGCCGGGGGCGAAATTCTCGATAAACACATCACATTTGGCGATTAGCCCCTTGAGGATTTCCAGGCCCTCCGGCGTTTTTGGATCGAGGCAAACCGCTTTTTTGCCGCGATTTTGCTGCACGTAAAAGGCGCTGCGCCCTTCCTTGATAACCGGGAGTTTATTGCCAGGATCGCCGCCCGGAAGTTCGACCTTGATCACCTCCGCGCCCATTTCCACCATGATCCGCGTCGCCACTGGACCTGCCAGAAATTGGCTGATGTCGAGTATGCGATACCCCTCCAACATATGCTTCACGGCGGCCTCCCCTATTTACGCAGGCATCTGTGTGCTGCTTGAGGGTTAGCCTGACAGGGGCGCATGAGACCGTCAAGGGCGCTCTACCCGCTGTGTCGAGAGCGCGTGATATGTCCGATTAGTTAGCACGTCAAATGTCCGATTTTAGTGTTTGGCTTATCCATCAACGAGATGGGGGTCAGATGAGGTTAAATCGGGGACTGACGGAGGCTATGCGGATGGCGCGTTTTGGGG
>CAMTWQ010000027.1:0-43415 GCA_947085465.1 uncultured Alphaproteobacteria bacterium | reverse complement strand
TAGAGCAGCCCGCGATTAAGTGGAGTAACGAAGTGACCCCACTTAATCGCGGAAAGCTGCTCTAACACATTAAAATCTAGAGCAATTTTCTTTATTAAGTTCGAGCCTCATGGCTCGAACTTAATGCAGATTGCTCTAAGGCCATAATCGGGGGTATCAATGGATTTTCAGCAGGTCAAATTCAGCATTTCAGATGGCGTCGGCGCTATATCCCTAAACGCCCCCGAAACCCTCAACGCTCTGACCCGCGCCATGCTGCGCGAGTTTGAGGCGGCGCTTGATATTTGCTCGGCGCCTGATAGCGGCGTGCGCTGTGTGTTGCTGACGGGTGAGGGACGGGGATTTTCGTCTGGCATGAATTTGGCCGATCCGGGCGCGCCCAAACTGGCGCAGCCGGATGGCGGTCAGATATTGGATGAAATTTTCAATCCCCTGTTGCTTAAAATACGCGATCTGAAAATTCCCATTGTCGCTGGCCTGAACGGCGTGACGGCAGGCGTCACCATGAGCATTGCCCTGATGTGCGACATCATTCTGGCGGCGCGCTCGGCGTATCTTCTTCAGCCATTCGCCAATATCGGGCTGATCCCCGATGGCGGCGCCACCTATATTTTACCGCGCATGCTGGGCAAGGCGCGGGCGTTCGAGCTATCCCTGCTCGGCGAGCGTCTGCCCGCGCAAAAAGCGCTGGAATGGGGCCTGATCAACGCGGTGCATGACGATGATAAGCTGCGCGATGCAGCCATGGCGATGGCGCGACGCCTGGCCCAGGGGCCGACCCGCGCCTATGCGCTTACCCGCAAGGCGTTTTGGAAGGGCTTCGACAGCAGTTTTGAAGAACAGTTATTGCTTGAACGCATGTATCAGCGCACCGCCAGCCGCACCAGCGACGCGGCAGGCGCCATTCGCGCCTTCTTGCAAAAACAGCCGCCGAAATTTACCGGACAGTGACGGGGTGAATGGCAAGTGCGCTTTCGCAATAACGAAAAAAAATTCGGCGCTGTTTCGCAAGGGTTTCATTGGGGTGTGGCGGCCATTGTATTCACCCTGTTGCCGCTTGGCTGGTATATGCATGATTTGCCGCGTGGCATTGAGAAATACCGGCTTGTCGAACTGCATAAATCCCTTGGTCTCCTGGTGTTGGGTTTAATGATCGGGCGCAGCCTGTGGCGCGCCTTTAACCCGCCGCCGCCGCTTCCAGCAGGATTGCCAAATTGGGAACATCGCGCGGCGCAGCTTTCCCATTGGGGAATATACGCCGTCATCTTCGCGCAAGTCATGATCGGCATGAGCATTGTTTGGGCGGCCAATTCGCCGCTGACTTTTTTTGGCTGGTTCGCCCTGCCAAGCCCGGTCAGCCCGGACAAAGCAATGCAGGAACTGGCCGAAGAGGCGCATGAAATATTGGCGTATGCGCTTTGTGTGCTGCTCGCCGTGCATATAGGCGCGGCGCTGCGCCATCATTTTGTGCTGAAGAACGATATCTTGCGGCGGATGCTGCCGCTAGCTTTGATAGTGTTCGCTGTTCATATCTCCGCGCCGGTCAAAGCCGCTACTTGGAACCTGCTGCCGGAAAGCAAAATCCTGTTTCACTTTGTGCAGGAAGGCGTCAATTTCACTGGAAATTTCAAAAACTTTGAAGCGCGCATCGAGTTTGATCCCGATAAACCCGAAGACGGGCGTATCAAGGTGACGATCGACACCGCCAGCCTGGACACCCAGAATGGCGAGCGCGACGCTTTGCTTCGTTCCAGGGATCTGTTCGATGTGGAGAAATGGCCGCGGGCGGAATTTACCGCCGGTCATATTCGCGTTCTCGAACCAGGCCGTTTTGAGGCGGCGGGCGCGCTCAGCATCCGTGATATAACACGTCCAGCAAGCTTGCCATTCACGTTAAAAATTGACAAGTTACCGGACGGTGATGTGAAAGCCTCGGCCAGTGGCGAGCTTATCATCTCACGCAAGGATTACGGGGTGGGCCAGGGCGAGTGGGCTGGAACCGGCATTGTCCCGGACGAAGTAAAAATCGAAGTAAAAATCGAAGCGCTACAACAACGCTAACCCAGGGAGAGCATAATGCGTCACGTCACAACAACGATCATCGCATCGGGCATAGCCATTGCGGCGGCATTCGCCCAGACCGTTCAGGCCGCTGAAAAATTTATACTCGATCCCACCCATGCGAGTGTTTTGTTTGGCGTCTCACATCTGGGATTTTCGATAAATTATGGCCGCTTTAACACCGTTGAGGGCGCATTTACGCTTGATAAGGAAGCGCCGGAAAAATCATCGGTGGTGGTTACAATTGATGCGGCCAGCCTGGACACCAGCCATGAAAAACGCGATGAGCATTTACGCGGCGCCGATTTTTTCGACGTGGCGAAATATCCAAACCTTGTCTATAAAAGCACGTCGGTGAAACTGACCGGGGAGAAGACGGCGGTGGTGACCGGCGAGCTAAGCCTGCACGGCGTCACTAAACCGGTGCCGCTCAATGTCACATTGCTCAGCACCGGGCCGCACCCCAGGGACGCCACCAAAACCGTGGCGGGATTTTCAGCGCGCGGAACCCTGAAACGCTCGGACTTCGGCATGGCCTATGGCACGCCATTGGTTGGCGATGAGGTTGAGATTATCATCTCGCTCGAGGCGATCAAGCAGCCGTAAACCTATTTTGCTCTGCGGCGGCGGGGCGGGGATTTTTTCCTAGAGCCTTTCCCGGTCAGGTTGAACCAACCTGACCGGATAAGAAAGGCTCTAATTCAATGTATTAGACCATTTTTATCCTGATCGGATTGATTCAATCCGATCAGGAAATGGTCTTGCGCCGCGTTGCGCCGCCGCGAAGGCATTGCTTGCCCATGCCGCCAATTCATCGGCGTCGTCATACAGCGCGTCAGGAATGAGATAATACGACATCGCCATGGCGCGGCCATCTTTGCGCTCAAACACGAACGGCCCCTTGCCGGCGGCCTCGAACTCCGGGCGGTTGACGTCATCAGCCTTCAGATATATTTGCTCATCGATAATAAGCCCGAACATCAGATCATCACGGAAAATTCCAGCGCCGCCAAACATGCCGCGGATGCGGACATCGCCGAATGAATGGAACAGTTCCCGCACGAATTCACGGTATTGAGCGCTGACGGCCATGGCGACGTCAACTCACGCGGAACGATTCACCGCAGCCGCAGGTGTCAACAGCGTTGGGGTTTTTGAATACAAAACCGGATTCAAACTTATCGGTTTTGTAATCCATCTCAGTGCCAATCAAGAACAGCACGGCCTTGGGATCGATGAGGATCGTTACGTCTTTATCTTCGACTTTTTCATCCAGCGGATTTATCCCGGTCGCGTATTCCATGGCGTAAGACATGCCCGCACAGCCGGTGTTTTTCACGCTAATGCGTACGCCAATGACCTTGCCCTCCGCCCGGCCCATGATTTCCTTTACCCGAAGGGCGGCCGCATCGCTCAAGGTGATAGCTTTGGGCCGCGGGCGCAGCGGCCTGCGTCCGGGTTTTTCGGCAGCGCTATCAATGATATCCATTTACCCGTTACTCCCTGCCAACTCAAAACATATCCAGCGCAACCTGCGCCTCATCCGACATCCGCGATTTGTCCCATGGCGGATCGAATGTCATCTGCACATTCACGCCGCGAACGCCATGCACCGAGCGCACCGCGTCCTGCACCCAGACCGGCATTTCACCAGCGACAGGGCAGCCGGGCGCCGTCAATGTCATATCAATATCCACATGGCCCTGTTCATTGATATCAAGCCGGTAAATCAGCCCCAGCTCGTAAATGTCCACCGGAATTTCCGGGTCATAAACGGTCTTCAGCGCCTCAACCACCAGATCATGCAACGCGTGCGGATCAACGGCGTTATCAAGCGGAGCGGCAGCCGGTGATGTGAAATTACTTTGCTCATCCATGCCCGTCATACGCCCCTCAGCTAAACATTTTCCGGCAGTCTTCGAGCGCCTTCGCCAGAACGTCAATTTCCTCAACCGTATTATACAGCGCAAACGAGGCGCGCGCGGTTGCCGTCACGCCCAGATGCCGCATCAACGGTTCTGCGCAATGCTGCCCCGAACGGACCGCAACGCCAGAATGATCGATGATCGTCGCGATGTCGTGCGGATGGATCCCGTCAATGCCAAACGCGACAATCGAACCCTTGTGTTTCGCCCGGCCATAGATGGTCAGTGAATTGATCTCAGACAAGCGTGCGGTTGCATATTCCAGCAGACGCTGTTCATGCTTTGCCACCGCTGCGCGGTCCAGCGATTGCATAAAATCAATCGCCGCGCCCAGTCCGATCGCCTGCACGATCGGCATGGTGCCGGCCTCAAACCGGTATGGCGGATCGGCATAAGTTACCGTATCGCGCGTCACCTGCATGATCATCTCGCCGCCACCCAGAAATGGCGGCATGGCGTTGAGATGCGCCGCCTTGCCATACAGCACCCCGATACCTGTGGGGCCATAGACCTTGTGGCCGGTGAACGCATAAAAGTCGCAATCCAGATCCTGCACATCAATGTGCAAATGCGGCGCGGCCTGGCTGCCATCCACCAATACGGGTACGCCATGCGCATGCGCCAGACGGATGATCTCCTTTATCGGAGTAATTGTACCAAGCACATTGGACACATGGGTAATCGTGACCAGCTTTGTGCGTTTTGAAAACAGTTTTTCAAACGCATCGAGCATAAATTCGCCCTGCCCGTCAACCGGCGCCCATTTCAGCACCGCGCCCTTGGCCTCGCGCAAAAAATGCCACGGCACGATGTTGGAATGATGCTCCATCACCGAAAGAATAATCTCATCCCCCTCAGTGACGCGGGGCCGCGCAAAGCTGGACGCCACCAGATTGAGCGCGCCGGTGGCGTTCCCGGTAAAGATAATTTCCGAGACATCCCGCGCATTGATAAATCCGCGCACCTTTTCCCGCGCGGCTTCATATTTAGTGGTCGCTTCGGTGCTCAGATAATGCGCGCCGCGATGAATATTTGCATAGCTGTTGCGATAGGCATGATCGAGCGCATGCAGCACCGTTTCGGGTTTTTGCGCAGACGCCGCATTATCCAGATAGACCAGCGGCTTGCCATAGACAGAGGTGTCCAGAATCGGAAACTGTTGGCGAATTTGCGCCACATCGAATCCGGCCGCCGGCATGGTTTTTTGCGCGCTTATAATCTTAGTCATTTTCCGCATCCATCCGCCGCAATAGCCATTCTTCAACCGCCTCACCGATAGCCTGTTGCAGCGGTTCCGCACCGAGCGCTTCGCCGCCGCGAATTTGCGCCACCGCATCGCTCAGAAACGCGCCGGTCAGCATGGCCCGCGCCGTTGAAAATGGAATGCCGCGCGAGCGCAGGTAAAACAGCGCCGCCGCATCCAGTTGCCCAATCGATGCGCCATGGGCGCATTGCACGTCATCGGCCAGGATTTCCAGTTCGGGTTTTGAATTTTGCTCCGCATGCGGCGATAACAATAACGCCTTAATCTGCTGCCGGGCGTCCGTCCGCTGCGCAATTCGGCGCACATGGATGCGGCCCTGAAAGACGCCGCGTGAACCGCCATCCAGCACGCCGCGAAAAACCTGGCTGCTTTTTGCATCCGCTTGCGCATGATCAATCACGCTGGTGGTGTCTGAAACTTGCGCGCCGCTCAGCATGTAGGCGCCATTCAGCGCGCAATCCGCTCCTTGTCCCTCAATTTCTACATGCGATTCATTGCGTGACAGGCGCGCGCCGCGCGTGAGTGTAAAACCATCATAATTACTACCGGCGGCAAGCCGCGCATGCAGAAAATGGAAATGCAGCGCGCCAGCGCTTTCCGCCTGATCCCGGTAATGCGCTAGGCGCGCCCCTGAACCTAGCGCCACATCGCTCGCCTGATTGACAAAATAGTCCGCATCATGCGCGCCATAATGGCTTTCAAGCAGCACCGCCCTGGCGTCCGCGCCAAGCATAATCAGGTTTCGCACATGATTGGCGCCGCTGTTAAAAAAAACCACGTGCAGCGGTTTTTGCAAGCGCACATTGTCCTCAAGACGGATAAACGCGCCGTCATTCAACAGCGCCGTGTTAAGCGCCAAAAATGGCGCGCTCCCGCCCGCCGGACTTTGCCGTAAAAACTCCGCCAGTTCCGGCTCGTTTTTTAAGGCGCTGCGCAGCGATCCAATATGCAACCCGCCTGGCAGTCCGGCAAGCGATGATAGATCCTCGCGCAACTCGCCGTTTACCAACACTAGACGGAACGCATCAAACCCGGCAAACGGCCCCTTGAGAGTATCTATATCCGCGCCGGTCAAGGGCGCGGAACCGGGCGGCATGGCGTCCAGAGCGCGCAGATCCGTCCAGCGCCACGCTTCGTCCTTGCGCGCGGGCAATCCAGAACTTTCAAACCGCGCCATGGCCTCAAGCCGTAAGGCGCGCACACGCGGCGCGGCAGACTCAAGCGCTGCTTTCTGCATCTCGATTTGCGCGCGCATCGCCTGTTCGAATGTAGCGGGTTTGCCCATTTTTCTGCTCTTAAGCCGGTTCATGGATCAAGCCGCCATAACCCGCGCGGTCAAGCTCATCCGCCAGTTCCTTGCCGCCACTGCGCACAATTTTTCCTTGCGCCAGCACATGCACAAAGTCCGGCACGATATGCGTGAGCAGCCGCTGATAATGGGTGATGACAATCATCGCCCGGTCAGGCGCGCGCAACGCGCTCACCCCCTCGCCAACCAGGCGCAGCGCATCCACATCCAGCCCCGAATCCGTTTCATCGAGAATGGCGAGCCTGGGCTGCAAAACAGCCATTTGCAAAATTTCGTTGCGCTTTTTTTCGCCGCCGGAAAAGCCAACATTCAATGGCCGCTTCAACATATCAGCGGAAATTTTCAATCTCGCCGCCTCTCCCTGCACCAGTTTCATCACCCCCATGGCGTCAAGCTCTGGCTCAGAGCGCGCCTTGCGCTGCGCATTGATCGCGTTTTTGAGAAAGGTCATGGTGGCGACGCCTGGAATTTCCACCGGATATTGAAAGCCAAGAAATATCCCTTTGGCCGCGCGCGCCTCTGGCTCTAACGCCGTCAAATCCTCGCCCATGAACGTAATGCTGCCGTGCGTAATGGCGTAGCCAGGGCGGCCCGCGAGCACATGCGACAGCGTGCTTTTACCCGAACCGTTAGGGCCCATGATGGCGTGCACCTCGCCCGCCTTCACGTTAAGCTCAATGCCGCGCAAAATCTCACGCGCACCATCCGCCGCAACCACCGCTACATGCAAATCTCTAATTTCAAGCATCACATTTCTCATGATCAACCGACGCTGCCCTCAAGGCTTATGCCAACCAGCTTTTGCGCCTCTACCGCAAACTCCATCGGCAAATGCTGTAATACTTCGCGGCAAAATCCATTGACCAGCAACGCCACGGCGGTTTCCGCATCCATACCGCGCTGACGGCAATAGAAAAGCTGATCCTCGCTAAGTTTTGAGGTGGTGGCTTCATGCTCCACCTGCGCGCCGGAATTGCGCACCTCAATATAGGGAACCGTATTGGCGCTGCATTTATCGCCGATCAACAATGAATCGCATTGGGTGTGATTGCGCGCGCCGGAAGCCTTTGGATGAATACTAACTAGCCCGCGATAGGTTGACTGGCTGGCGCCCGCCGAAATTCCCTTAGCGACGATGCGGCTGCTGGTGTTGTTGCCCAGATGGATCATCTTGGTGCCGGTATCCGCCTGCTGCCGGTTGTTGGTGATGGCGATGGAATAAAACTCCCCCACCGAATTATCGCCTTGCAAAATGCAGCTTGGATATTTCCAGGTAATCGCCGAGCCGGTTTCCACCTGCGTCCAGGAAATTTTCGAATTCCGCCCGCGGCACGCGCCGCGCTTGGTGACGAAATTATAGATGCCGCCCAGGCCATTCTTGTCGCCCGGATACCAGTTTTGCACCGTTGAATATTTGATCTCCGCATCATCGAGAGTGATCAGCTCCACTACCGCCGCATGCAATTGGTTCTCATCGCGCATCGGCGCTGTGCAGCCCTCCAGATAACTGACATACGAACCCTTATCCGCAATGATCAATGTGCGTTCAAACTGCCCGGTGTTGGCGGCATTAATGCGAAAATAAGTTGATAGCTCCATTGGGCAGCGGACGCCCTCCGGTATATAGACAAAGGTTCCATCGCTGAACACCGCAGCATTAAGCGCCGCATGAAAGTTATCCGCATACGGAACAACCGTGCCAAGATATTTTCGCACTAATTCAGGGTGCTCACGCACCGCCTCGGAAAACGAGCAAAAAATGACGCCGGCTTCTTCAAGCTTGCCCTTGAAGGTGGTGGCGACGGAAACACTGTCAAACACCGCATCAACAGCAACGCCCGCCAGCAGCTTTTGCTCGGATAGCGGAATGCCCAGCTTCTCATAAGTCCGCAGCAATTCAGGATCGATCTCATCAAGGCTTTTGGGCTGCGCGGAATAGCCCTTGGGCGCCGCATAATAATACGCATCCTGATAATCGATTTTTGGGAAATCGACTTTCGCCCATTGCGGCTCTTGCATCGTTAGCCAGCGGCGATAGGCGCGCAGCCGCCATGCAAGCATCCATTCCGGCTCACCCTTCTTGGCGGAAATAAACCGTACGATATCTTCGTTCAGCCCCTTGGGCGCGAATTCAGAATCAATATCGGTGACAAACCCGTGCTTATAGGAATCGCCAACCGCGCTGGCCGCATCAATGGTTTCTTGTCGCGCACTCATAAACTATCCCTAACCCGCGCGCCGCATTACGGCCCGCCCATACAATTTTTCCCACGCGTTCAAAAACGCAGCCACATCCTCAGCCTGGCTCCCCCAACCGAGACTGATGCGGATAGCACAAGCCGCCAGATCATCCTTTGCCCCCATGGCGCGCAGCACCTTTGAGCGGCTTACCTTGCCTGACGAACAGGCGGAACCCGCACTCACCGCGACGCCGCTGAGATCAAGCGCCATCACTTGCGTTACCGCACTTAATCCGGGCTGCGCAAAACACGCAGTATTGGGCAAGCGCGCCACATCGCGTCCAAAAAACACGGTTTGCGGCGCGATAGCAGCAACCCCCGCTTCAAGCTGGTCGCGCAACGCCATCACACGCGCCATCTGGTCCAGCGATGCGCGCGCAATGTTTGCCGCAACACCAAAGCCAATAATGCCCGGCACATTTTCCGTGCCAGAGCGAAGCCCGCGTTCCTGGCCGCCGCCACGCAACTGCGCATTCAGCATCAGTCCGCCGCGCACGATCAACGCGCCTATTCCTTGCGGGCCGCCAATCTTGTGCGCCGATAATGATAGCAGATCGGCGCCAAGCGCCTCGCAATCAACCGCAAGCTTGCCCGCCGCCTGCACCGCGTCACAATGCAACACCGCGCCATGCGCATGGGCGATACGCGCCGCCTCCGCCACTGGTTGCAGAATGCCGGTTTCATTATTCGCCAGCATCACCGACACCAGCGCCGGTTGTGGCGCATCTATCAGCATTTTCTTCAGCGCCATTAAATCAATCACGCCGCTTTCTAAAACCGGAATGATAGCTGGTTGTTCCATTGCGGCGAGCACGGAGTCATGTTCAATTGCGCTAACCAGAACGCGCGTTACCTGCGAGCCACGCAAAGCCAACTGATTAGCCTCGCTGCCGCCGCTGGTGAAAATAACTTGCGATGCATCCGCGCCCGCAAGCGCCGCCACTTCTGAGCGCGCAGCTTCAACTTGCTGCCGCACGGCGCGCCCCGCCGTGTGAATGCTGGAAGGATTGCCGCACGTCTGCAACGCCTCAAACACCGCTCGCGCAGCCTCGGGCCGCACTGGCGCCGTAGCGTTATAATCCAGATATGCAAAACGCGCGTTCACCGGTTTCACTCACACAGACGTAGAAGCAGATGGGGACGTAGAAGCGGATGGGGACGTAGAAGCAGATGGGCGTTCCCCATGTGGAACCCGCAAATCAATACCGTAACTGGCGCCCAAGACGCGCTTGTTCACCACATCCGCCAGGCTGACCGAGCTAAGATAAACATGAATATGACGGCCCAGTTCCTCCCACAAATCATGGGTGATGCAGCGGCCATTATGTCCTGTGCAGCCTTTGGAAGAGCCCAATTCGCAGCGGGTGGTTTTAATCGGCTCGTCAACCGCCAGAATAATATCGGCAATTCGGGTTTCCGCCATCGGATTGGCTAGCATATAGCCGCCGCCAGGGCCGCGCGCGCTATTCACAATACCGCCGCGCCGCAACTTGGAAAACAACTGCTCCAGATAGGACAGTGAAATTTCCTGACGCTCCGCAATATCGGCAAGCGCCACCGGGCGATCCCGCGCTTCACGCGCTAAATCCGCCATCGCCATGACCGCATAGCGTCCTTTTGTGCTTAGTCTCACAGCATAAATCCTTGGTTGGTTGCGCTGATTTACTGGCCAGGTCTAAATCGACAAAGCAGTTTAATAAAATTGCTACCAAATCCGGCATTGAGCATGATATGACACGCAGGCTGCGGCAGGCCCGCAGGGAACTGCACCATACCAGCTAGTATGTAAACAATTGAGTAAATTAGTCAAGCATGCATGGGCACTTACTCCCAAGTTATTGAAATATATCATTATTATAAGCATATATAACTAAGTTAATTACTCAACAATTAAAGCCATATAGTTTTATGAGGAATTGCTGAAGATGCCCGAGATTTTTTTTAATGGTCCGGCTGGCCGGATCGAGGGGCGCTACTACCCCTCGCCAAAACCCAATGCCCCGATCGCCTTGGTGCTGCACCCCCATCCCCTGTATGGCGGAACCATGCAGAATAAGGTGGTGCATCAATTGGGGCAAATATTTCAGCGCCATGATTTTTCGCTGCTTAGATTTAATTTTCGCGGCGTTGGCCGCAGCACCGGCGAATATGACCATGGCATAGGCGAATTGTCCGATGCTGCGTCGGCGCTTGACTGGCTACAACAGTTAAATGAGAACGCGCCGCAATGCTGGATTGCCGGTTTTTCGTTTGGGGCCTGGATATCGATGCAACTCCTCATGCGGCGGCCCGAAATTTCTGGTTTCGTCAGCATTTCGCCGCCGGCGAACATGTATGATTTCTCGTTCCTCGCACCCTGTCCTGCATCCGGGGCCATCATTCATGGCACAGCCGATCAAGTGGCGACGCCAGATGCCGTGGAAAAGCTGGTGCAAAAGCTGTCATCACAAAAGAACATCAAGATCGAGCATATCAAGATCAAGGGCGCCAACCATTTTTATGACACGCACCTGGATGAACTGAGCAAGCATGTGGACGAGTATCTGACTAGGCAGGTCGCTGTTATCGAAGCTAAGCAGGCCGTTTAGCCGTTACAATTTGCGCGCCAGCACGCCGCCAGTCATTGGCGCTGGCGCGCCGGTCGTCGAGGCAAGGCTGAGCGGCAACCCGCGCAGGCTGCGCACCGCCAGAAAGGCGAACGCCTCGGCCTCCAGCGCGTCGCCGCGCCAGCCCGCATCTTCCGCAGTTTGAACCTGAACGCCTAACTCACGGCGCAGCATTCCCATCAGCACTGGATTATGCCGCCCGCCGCCGCAGATGATCCAGCGCTTGGGCCTCGCCGGTAAAAGCCCCACCGCAACGCCAACGGCGCCAGAAGTAAAAGCCGTCAGCGTGGCTGCGCCGTCTTCGGGTGAAAGCCTGGCCACCGGCGCCGGATTAAACGCCTGGCGGTCAAGGCTCTTTGGCGGCGCAAGATGAATTTGCGGGGCGCGCATCAATGCCGCAAGCGCTGCGGCATTCACTTGTCCGTGCGCCGCCAGCGCGCCGTCACGGTCAATAGGCGCGCCAGTTTTTTGGGCGCACCAATCATCGATCAGGCAGTTTCCCGGCCCGGTATCAAACGCCAAAATACCGCCCCCCTGAATATCCAGCCATGTCACATTCGCAATGCCACCTATGTTCAGCACCGCCAGCGAACCCTGCGCGCCCTCTAATCTCTGCGCCAGCGCTTGATGATATAGCGGCGCAAGTGGCGCGCCCTGGCCGCCCGCCGCCACATCGGCGCTGCGAAAATCATTCACCACATCGATATCCAAACTGCGCGCCAGCCTGCTCCCATCGCCGATTTGCAAGGTTAGCCGCTGCTCGGGCCGGTGCAGCAGGGTTTGCCCATGAAAACCAATGACGCCGACCTCCCCATGTTCCAGTTCGGCTTCGGCCAGCAATGTCTCCACCACTAGCCCATGCAGATCTGTAAGATCCCGCGCCAGATCAAGGATCACGGGCGAGGTGCGCGCCGCAGCTCCTAGTCTTGCCGCCAATTGTATGGCCTGGCGCAGCCGCTCGCGCATCTCTGGCTCATAGGCAAGGGTAACCCAGGGGCCAAACGCCTCGATGCTCTCGCCATCGGTGCGAATCAGCGCCCCGTCGATCCCATCAAGCGAGGTGCCGCTCATCAAGCCAAGCGCGATGACTGGTTCCATCTATGTATCCTGTGCCATCTTTCCCGCTACGCCCAAAGCTGGTACATGTTGGCGGTTCACTTGACAACGCCCCTCTTTGAAAAAACGCTATGACAATGAAATTACGCTCCAGCTTTCTACAAACATTCGCCGCGCGCGGATACATGCATCAATGCACGGACCTAGAGGGGCTGGATGCGCTTGCCGCTTCGCAGACATTAACTGCCTATGCCGGTTATGATTGCACCGGACCCAGCCTGCATGTCGGGCATCTCATCAGCATTTTGATGCTACGGCTATTGCAGAAAACCGGCCACAAGCCGATTGTGCTGATGGGCGGCGGCACGACACGGATTCCCGATCCTACCGGCAAGGATGAATCACGCCCGCTGCTTACTGATGCGCAAATCAACGCTAACTTGGTCAGCATAAGAAAAGTATTTGAACGTTTTCTAAAATTTGGTGATGGTCCTACCGACGCCATTATGGTCAACAATGCCGATTGGCTTGACAAGCTGAATTACATTGAGTTCTTGCGCGATTTTGGCCTGCATTTCACCATCAACCGGATGCTGACATTTGACAGCGTCAGGTTGCGGCTGGAGCGTGAGCAGCCACTGACTTTTCTTGAATTCAATTACATGCTGTTGCAGGCCTATGATTTTCTTGAACTTAACCGCAAACATGGCTGCCGGTTGCAGATGGGCGGAACGGATCAGTGGGGCAACATCATCAATGGCGTCGAGCTTGGACGGCGCGCCGACGGGGCGCATCTGTTTGGGCTCACCACGCCGCTGCTCACCCTTGCGTCGGGCAAGAAAATGGGTAAATCCGAGGGTGGGGCTGTGTGGCTTAATGCCGATATGCTCAGCCCATATGACTATTGGCAATATTGGCGCAATGCCGAGGACGCCAGTGTTGGCCGTTTACTGCGGCTGTTTACCGAACTGCCGCTGGATGAAATCGCGCGGCTGGAAAAATTACAGGGCCAGGAACTGAACGAGGCGAAAAAGATTTTGGCGACCGAGGCGACCGCCATGGCGCATGGCGCAGCAGCGGCGCAATCCGCATCCGGCACCGCGCGCCAGACCTTCGAAGAAGGCGCGATGGCGGAAGGTTTGCCGATACTGGAAATTTCCCACAAGGAACTGGGGACGGGCATCGCAATTTTCGAGCTGCTGCGCCGCGCCAACCTTTGCGTCAGCAACGGTGAGGCCAGGCGGCTGATTAAAAATCACGGGGTTCGCATCAACGATCAGCTAGTGGAAAACGAACTCGCCATCCTGTCGCTCGCTGAGCTTAACGGCGTTGCTGTCAAGCTCAGCGCGGGCAAGAAAAAGCACGTACTCGTGCGCGTGGGATAACCTATGCGTCACCCGCCGTAAAACACCTTTTCGCCGAGATCTTTCATCCACAGAATCGCATCATCAGCACGGGCTTCCGGCGCCTTTACAACGCAGGCGTCCGTCACCTGCGCCACGAAAATATGGTGATCGCCCTGTTCAACAATGCTGATCAACTTGCACTCGACAGCGGCGATGGCGTTATTCAATATGGGTGAACCATTCGCCCCAAGCTTAAATGGCTCGCCGCTGATTTTCTCGCCGTCAAGCTGGGCCGGCTTAAAAAACGTAAAGCCAACCGGCGCCTGCCCCTTGCCGAGCATATTCAGCGCAAACGCCCTGGTTTTTTTGATCAGGGCATAGGCGCCGCTATCCGTCTTAATGGCCACGGCCACCAATGGCGGCTCAAACGAGGTTTGCGTCACCCAATTCACTGTCGCTGCTGCAACCTCGCCGCCTGCTTTGGCGGTCAAAACATAGATCCCATAGGGGATCATCCTGAGCGCGGTCTTTTTTGCTGCGTCATCCATTAAACTTCCCTCCTGCTGTGACAATTTTTCAGGCATCCACTCGACTGGCTGCTACATAAGATTAATTATTTCAAGGCCGGACGCAAATACTGAGTTTACGGCGTCGGCGATGCTGGCGCATCTGGCGGGGAGGCTGGGGGTTTTTCAGCCAAATCGCCCAAATCAAAAATACGGCGCAGGAACCCTGGCGTTAAGGCAGATAATGGATTGACCAGTATCTTCGGGTCATCTCTGGACCCGCTGGCGTAATAGCTGATCGCGATTATACCTTCGTTCTTGCCGCCTAGCAGCAGATTGCCCAGTAGCGGAATCTTTCCAAAAACCGTATTAAGCGTATGAGCGGGTATCACTGTGCCCTTCATATCGACCCCGTTGCTGCCCGAGGTCATCGTTCCATCCAGCGTAATGCCTAGCTCTGATCCGGAGGCATACGCGTCTTTTACGCTTGTCACGCCATCACGCACTTCAAATGGCAGGTAGACGCGCTCAAACGTGACGCCCCTTGAGCTGAGCAGATCGACAATTCCGGTAAGCGAAGCAATGGTCAAAAGCCGCGCCAAAACTGGCGCATTAACGGCCTGTAATTTCCGTATACGGATTTCCCCAATCATCGGCGGTTCCTGCTTTGGGGTAATCAGGGTGGAATCCTGAAACTTGGCCGTCATCTCAAAAATCCCGCCAACGCCACTATCAAACAGATCCAGGCCGTATAAAATTTTACCGGCGTCCTTTGAAATCAGCGATAGTGTGCGGTTTCCATCCGCGCCAGGCTCAAGCCGCAACACCACCCCAAGCCCAGGCCCGAAATTGCCATCCCCCGAAAGCTGCCTGAAGTCATCCCCGTCATAACTTCCCGCAGCAATGACATCCTTCACCACGCTGCCTTCCCGCAGCACAACCTCGTCTATGCGCGCCGCAATATCGAAGGGCAGGCCCGCTGGCTCTTCCCCGCTTGGCCCACCTTTGAGATTTGCCATTGAGAGGCTTAAGTCCGCCTTTGAGCCGTTGACAGAGATGGCGTAGGCGCCGCTTGGCAAGAGGCGCGCTTCACCGCGCAATTTATTATTTTTCCCAAGTGTTAGCCGTTCGATTTTCACAAATTCCGGCGGCCCCTTCACGCCGAATTTAATGCGGCCCACCACATCAATCTCATCACCGGTCAGTTGGAGGTTTTGCAATTGCGCCCCATCCTCTGAAAATACAAAATCGAATGCGATACGCGCCGCTTTGCCTTTTGGTTTACGCCAGGAAATTGGTTCGGCGATCAATTCCGCATTTGTCAGATCACCGCGTAATGCGCCACCAGCAATTTTTGAACCGCGGCCGCGCATTTCCACCATGATCTCCGCTGGCCCGCTGATCAGACCAACCGTGGGAAAACCCAATGTCTCCAATTGCCGTTCATCGGCAACTGCTTTGGCGGTGAACGCGCTTGTCGGGCCTTTCTGCACGCCGAATGTCTCGGTCCAGCTCAACTCAGCGGGCACATCCAAAAATCGTCCAATTCCCTTGGCCTTCAACCCCTTGCCATTCAGTTCGAGCAATAAATCACCCTGCTCCAGCGCTATGCCATTCAGCAGTTCTGGAAAGCGTAGCCCGCGAATGTTGGATGCGACGGCGAATTTTATTTCACTCATCTGCATGTGATCTTTAATCGGCAGCTTCAGATTAATCCGTGTGCCGGCCTCGCCGCCGATAGTGTTTGGATCAATCCCATACTTGGACGGATAGCCCAGCGGCTGATAATCAATCACCTGCAAGGTTCGCGTCATGCTGCCATTGAGCACAATCGACACCTCACCGTCCTTGTCGGGCAGATGCGTATTTTCAAGAATAAACTTGCCCTTATCGATACGCAGATCATCGAGAATGACGCCATCATCCAAAACAAGCTCCAGGCGGCGTCCCGTAATGCTGGCGCTGCCGCTAGCGTTAACGATGGGTGGCATGGGACGCAAATAATGTCCCGCAACATCTGAAAATTGCAGATCGATCCTGATCGCGTTATCGGGCAGCGGACCAGCCGCGGTGGCGCCACTAGGGATATCAATATCAAAATGCGCACGGCTTACATTGCCCGTATCCATATTTTTTAGAAACCAGCCGCGCGAACCAGTGCCCACCGGTATCGGCCAAAGCCGTTTGATCCCTTCAATGCTGGCGCCAGTAACATCACCACTGACCTGAATTGCTGGGCTTGCAACGCCATATTCGGCGGCGCCTGTAGCGTTTATTTCGAGCGCACCCTGGCGCAGTTTCACTTTGTCGAGGCGCACCATATTGGCATCAAGCGCATATTCCCCGGCGATTTCGAAACTATCGAGATGAACGGGCTCTGGGAATAATTCTGGAATTTCGATCTCGCCTGACCCAGAGCGGATATCCGCTCTTATTTCATTTATGGCGCCGTCCGCCATGATGCGCAGTCCAACCGTGCCGCTAACCGGAAGCCGTAGCTGCGCCAGCGGCGCCAGCATTTCAGCTTCCCCGGCAATGCGGAACGGCTCCACATCCGCAAATGCAATGTCCAGCCGGATTTCCTGATCGGATTGGGTAAAGCCGCCTGTCAAACCCAGCGACCAGGTTTGATCGGCGATTTTAACCGCCACCATCGCATCGGCAGTAATGCCTTGCTCCGATCGGTCAAATATAAAGTTAGCGCCCCTCGCCTCCCATTTGGCGCCCAGCCGCAAATCCCGGTACACCAGCGCCACATCGCGCGCCGCAAACCGGGTTAGCGCACCACCTTGCCCGGCAGATCCTGGCGGCGCCAACAGCGCGGCAAATACCTGGCCAGTTAACTTGGAAAAATCTGGTCCCTCGGTTTGCTCAGCCATTTCCGGCATTACAGCGATGCCAAGCTTGAATCGGCCGTCCTGCAACCGCAGCAAAGTGACCGATGGCCCCTCCAGTTCTATGACGGTCGGGGCCAGTATTCCCGATAACAACGCCCTGGCGCTTAAGCCAATTTCTACGCGCGGCGCTTCCGCAACTAAGGCGCCGGAACTGTCGCGGACCCGGACACCTGTGATGGTGATCGCTAAGGCGGGGCGCAGATCAGACCAATCCAAAATAGTTTGCTCGAACTCCCAAGTGTAGCCGGGCGAGCTATTGGCAAGCGATTCCTGAACATAGCCGCTAAGGAATGTCAGCGGCACGGGCCCGCTGGTAAGCCGCCAGACGGCCACCACAAGCCCAAGCGTTGTAATACCCAGCAAAGCCCCAACAGCCCGCGCCAATAGATGCGTTGAACGTCTAATCACGGATACGCCGCCGTCGCGTTCTATAGTGATTCATGAACTCGCCATTTACATGCATCATCACATTAATGATTATAGGGGTTTAAGTAGAGCAGGGCGTTAGCGAATGCACTCATTTTCCTTATTGGATGCCGCCTTAGACCATTTCCTGATCGGATTGATTCAATCCGATCAGGATAAAAATGGTCTAACACATTCAATTAGAGCCTTTCTTATCCGGTCAGGTTGCTTCAACCTGACCGGGAAAGGCTCTAGAGCAATCTGCAGTAAGTTCGAGCCATGCGGCTCGAACTTAATAAAGAAAATTGCTCTAGATTTTAATGTGTTAGAGCAGCTTTCCGCATTTAAGTGGGGGCACTTCGTTACTCCACTTAAATGCGGGCTGCTCTAGCGGGCGAAATGATGATTCACCCATTTGATCGCGCCCAGGCTGGGCACGGGCTGGCCAGTCTGCGGCAGGCCGCCATTGCGGCCACCGATCCGGTGCTAAGCGCCGCGCTTGAGGATGCAGGCTGCTCGAAACTGCTCGAAGCCATATTCGGCAACAGCCCCTTTCTGAGCCGTCTGATCTTGCGCGATCCAGGCTTTGCCGCGGCACTGTTGCGGGATGGGCCGGATCGAACCCTGACGGATATCCTGGATCGCGTCAGGGCGCTGGCGGTCGCTGATTTACCTGAGGCTGAACTGTCACGAAGCCTGCGCACCGCCCGCAACCACTCGGCGCTGTGCATTGCCGTTGCCGATATAGCCGGACTGTGGACAATGACCCAGGTCACTGCGGCATTGTCTGGTTTTGCGCAAACTCTTATCCAAAGTGCTGTTGATGCGTTGCTGCGCGTACATGCGAAAACCGGCGATCTGATACTTTCCGATTCACTGGCGCCATCCCAAGCCTGTGGTTATGTGATTCTAGCCATGGGAAAATTGGGCGCGCTGGAGCTGAATTATTCCAGTGACGTTGACCTGATCGTGCTGTTCGATTCAGAACAAGGCGCATATCGGGGCAAGCGCAGTCTGGCGGATTTTCAAATCCGTTTTACCAAAATGCTCGTCAAGCTGTTGCAGGACTTCACTGAGGACGGGTATGTTTTTCGCGTCGATCTGCGTCTGCGCCCCGATCCCGCTGCTACTGCGATCGCCCTGCCCGTTACTGCCGCCGAAAACTATTATGAAAGCACCGGCAAAGGCTGGGAACGGGCGGCAATGATCAAGGCGCGTCCCATAGCTGGCGACCTGAAACTCGGACAGGCTTTTTTACAGCATATCCAGCCCTTTGTCTGGCGCAGGAACCTCGATTTTGCCGCCATCCGTGATGTCTATGACATGGTTGGCATGATCCGCGCCCATCACGGACATGCGGTTATTCAAGCCCCCGGGCATAATATCAAGCTGGGCACGGGCGGCATTCGCGAAATAGAATTCTTCGTGCAAACCCATCAATTGATTGCAGGCGGCCGCGACCGGGAACTGCGTGATCCCACAACCCTTGGGATGATTGAGGTATTGAACCGCAAGGGGGTGCTGAACACTGAGGAGGCATCAGGGTTGCGTGAAGCCTATGTCTATCTGCGTACGCTGGAGCACCGGCTGCAAATGATTGACGACGCCCAAACACAAACCCTGCCCGCTACCCAGGAAGGGCTTGCGCATCTTGCCGCGTTTATGGGACATGCAGATACTGCGGAATTCACCACAACCTTGCTAAGGCATCTGAGCTTCGCGGCAGCGCAGTTTCAACAGCTGATGGAAGGCGGCACAACCCACAACATTTCGCCAGGTTCCGCACCTGCGACCCCGAGTGCAGCGCCTGTATTGCCGCCAGGATTTCACGACAAGGACAAGGCCCGGGCCATTATCCATGCGTGGGAAAGTTTCCGTTACCGCGCCTTGCGCACCCAGCGGGCGCAGGAATTGTTACATGGCCTGACGCCAAAAATTATTCATGCGCTTGCCGCCACGGCTGACCCTGACACAGCATTGGCGCACTTTGACGGATTTCTGGCCGCCTTGCCGGCCGGCGTGCAATTGCTCGCATTATTTAACGCCAATCCAAAATTGCTGGATGTTCTGGCCGAGATTATGGGAACGGCGCCGCGTCTGGCGGAATTGCTGTCGCGCAAACCTGCATTGTTTGATGCGGTGCTGTCGCCGGATTTTTTCTCGGCTTTTCCCCCGCCAGATTCACTCGCTGCTGATCTTGAGCACGCCCTGGAACCTGCGCGTGATTTTCAGGATATCCTTGATGGCGCACGGTACTGGGCGAACGACCGCAAGTTTCAGATTGGCGTACAATTATTACGCAACATGATCAGCGGCGGCGAAGCGGGGCAGGCGTTGAGCGATGTGGCAGACACGTTAATCCATGTCCTGTTATTACGCATTGAGACGGAGTTCGCGGAAAAACATGGCCGCATTCCAAATTCAGGGATGGCGGTAGCCGCCATGGGTAAACTCGGTGGGCGCGAGCTGACCTTTACCTCGGATCTGGATCTCGTATTCATTTATTCCGGCGCGGCTCTGGAATCTGATGGAAAAACACCGCTGCCCGCCCCGCAATATTTCTCCCGGCTCAGTCAGCGCTTTATCAACGCCTTGACGGCGCTGACTGGCGAGGGGCGGTTATACGAGGTCGACATGCGTCTGCGCCCGTCCGGCGGGCAAGGGCCTATTGCGGTTTCGTTTGAGGCATTCCGGCAATATCAACTGGAGAACGCGCAGACATGGGAGCGGCTGGCATGGACACGGGCGCGCCTGATTGCCGGGCCAACCGGCTTACGCGCGGCTATTATGAGTGCACTGCAGGATTCTTTAGGCCAACCGCGCACAATAAAACAATTGGCATATGATGTCGCTGAAATGCGTGCGCGTATAGAACGCGAGTTTCACACCCGCAATATCTGGAATGTGAAATATGCGCGCGGCGGCATGATGGATGCCGAATTTATCACCCAGTATCTCATGTTGCGCCATGCGCAGCATCCCGCGACGGTCATCACTGGCAATACGCTCAACGCCATTCAATTGTTACACGAACACGGCGCACTGCGCGCCGATACCGCAATTGAATTACGCAATGCAATTATTCTACAGCGTGACGCGCAGCAATTAATGCGTTTATGCCTGATGCGGGAATTTGACGCCAGCACGGCGCCCCCCGCACTATGCCAATTGATGGCGGAACAAGCGAACGCCAGCAACTTTGCGCAGCTAAGTGAGCGCTTGAGAATAGCGCAAACGCGCGTTTACGCTTATTATTCGGAACTGATTCTTGGCGATGCCGGCTTGGCAGGAGAGCCACGAACAGATCAATAGGAGAAGCAATGCCCGAACCAGGAGAAAAGGCCCCCGATTTCAAACTCAAGACGGATGGCGGCGGCGAAATTTCTCTGTCCAAACTGAAAGGCAAGAATGTAGTCCTCTATTTCTATCCCAAGGACGACACGCCAGGCTGCACCGCAGAGGCGATAGATTTCAGCGGCCTCAAAGCAAAATTCGCGGCCTGCGATACAATCGTCATCGGCGTCTCGAAGGATTCGACTGAACGTCACGACAATTTTAAGAAAAAGCACAAGTTAAAACTAACGCTCGCAGCCGATGAAAACGCCAAAGTCATTGAAAAATATGGGGTCTGGGTGCTGAAAAAAAATTATGGCAAGGAATATATGGGCATTGAGCGCGCCACATTTCTGATCGACGGCAAAGGAATAGTCCGCCACATTTGGCGAAAGGTGAAAGTTAAAGACCATGCCGCCTTAGTTCTCGCAGCAGCAAAAGAACTGTAACAACGCCCCATAACACCTCGCCATGACTTAGCTTTAATGTTTTCGTAACCTTAATAACCAATTCTACTCTCGGACTTTAACCATGACATGCTAAACCAGTGATGGACATCACTTGCCAGAAGGG
This sequence comes from uncultured Alphaproteobacteria bacterium, assembly GCA_947085465.1. Taxonomy (GTDB): domain Bacteria; phylum Pseudomonadota; class Alphaproteobacteria; order UBA11222; family UBA11222; genus CAMTWQ01. The sequence goes on along the minus strand of CAMTWQ010000027.1, from coordinate 21,894 downwards.
TTTGAATAGGGTGCCCGCTGGGTAGAGCGTGAGCAAGAGGGGAAAGACTGGATGCTGAATGGGATAATAAACATCGCCACCCGGCGGTGGCGGCGGATTTTTCCTGAACGTCAGATTTATATTCGCAGCCACGGGCAAGTCCGCTATTTGACTTTTCCACCTGTGGTGCAACTGGCCATACTCATTACCGTCACTCTATCAGGCATTTGGATTGCCATTGCCTCCATCAATTTTATTTATAAGGATGAAAAGCTCGCGGCCCGCGACCAGCAAATAAAAGAAATTCAAGGCGCCTATGCCGGGGTCAGCGCCGACATGGCGCAAATTCAGCAACGCTTTCTGACCGCCACACTTGAACTGGAGGCGAAGCATCGCCAGCTTGCCGGTCTGGTCAACCATGGCGCGCAACCTGCCCAAAAACCCGGCCTGTCCAAGAGTCCAAATCAACTGCTGCCCGCCTCGGCAAAACCGGTGCTGGATAAAAAAGCCGTCGGCGAGGTGTTTGACAGTAATGTGCGCGCACTTGAAGCACGGCTTGCAAACGTCAAGGACGCGCAAAGCGGTTTGATCCTTAGTTTTGCCAAGGATGCAGACATCACCATTGTGGCGCTGGAGAAGCTGATTGCCCAGACTGGGCTGGATGTGGCTCAGGTTGTCCGGCGCGCTGGCAAGGCGGCCCCTGCTACTGGTGGCCCATTGATCCCCGCACCCAATACAGCCAGCAAAGATACGCCCGGGTTCCATAAACTTTCGACCAGCCTGGAACGGCTTGAAATGTTGCGTGAAACTCTGTTCAGCCTGCCGCTGGCGGCGCCGGTGAGTAAATATTCTGTTTCCAGCGGGTACGGCTACCGCAGCGATCCATTCACCCGCGCCCGCGCTTTCCATTCGGGAATTGATCTTGTGGCGCCGCGCGGTGAGCCGGTATTCGCAAGCGGACCTGGGATTGTCATATTCTCCGGCCGCAATGGCCCCTACGGCAACATGATTGAAATCGACCATGGGCAAGGGATTCACAGCCGTTATGGTCATCTCAGCAAAATCAATATTGCACGCGGGGATAAAGTAGGCCTGCGCGATCTGATCGGCCTGGTGGGCAGCACGGGGCGCAGCGGGACACCGCATTTGCACTACGAGGTTTGGTTTGATGGTAAACCACGCAATCCGGGTAATTTTCTAAAGGCGGGCAGAGATGTTTTCCAAAGACAAGGATAGTAACCCCGCAGCAGGTCAAAATCGCCGCCGGTTGAATGGGCCGGTGTCGCTGATTAGCCCTGATCTCTGTGTTAATGGAAATCTGTCTTCTCCAGGCGATCTTCAAATTGACGGAACGGTCGAGGGGGATATCCAATGCCAGTCGCTCACCATTGGCGCCTCTGCCAAGGTAACCGGACGCATCATCGCGCTTGAAGTTTTGATCCGCGGTGCGCTCCTTGGAAACATTGAAGCGCAAACCGTCACACTGGCGAAAACCGCGCGCGTCACTGGTGATATTCTACATGACCGCATCGCAATAGAGGCTGGCGCCATGCTGGATGGCCGCCTCAGTGGCCGTAACCGCACCCAGGCCGCCGCTGAACCAGTGGCTTCTGCGGAATCCCTGCGCACAGAAGCCACTGACCGGATCCAAATGATCCGTAGACAGATTAAGTAATAACGGCGCGCTCTATATCAGATCCAGCACTAGACCATTTCCGCGATTAAGTGGGGGCACTTCGTTACTCCACTTAATCGCGGGCTGCTCTAATCTAAATCCTGCACCATTTCACTTGACCCCTCGATGCGCGCAGCCAGCGCCGCCGACATGAATGCGTCAAGATCGCCGTCAAGCACATGATGCGGCGTCGGGCTTTCCACGCCGGTCCGCAGATCCTTGACCATCTGATACGGTTGCAAAACATAAGAGCGGATTTGATGCCCCCAGCCGATATCCGTTTTAGCGTCGGCCTGCGCCTGCGCCTTTACCTCGCGCTTGCGCAATTCTTCTTCGTACAGCCGCGCGCGCAGCATCTTCCATGCGTTGGCGCGGTTCTTGTGCTGTGAGCGCTCGTTCTGGCATTGCACCACAATGCCGGTGAGCAAATGGGTAATGCGCACCGCGCTGTCAGTCTTGTTTACGTGCTGGCCACCAGCGCCGCTAGCGCGATAGGTATCAATGCGAACATCTTTATCCTCGATCTGAATATCAATGCGGTCATCGACTTCGGGGTATACCCAGGCGCTAGCGAAACTCGTGTGACGCCGTGCATTCGAATCGAAGGGCGAGATGCGCACCAGCCGATGCACGCCGGATTCGGTTTTCAGCCAGCCATAGGCGTTTTCGCCCTTCACATGAATCGTTGCTGATTTAATGCCTGCCTCTTCGCCATCGCTCAGTTCAACGATCTCCACCTTGCAGCCGTGCTTTTCTGACCAGCGCATATACATGCGCAATAACATGTTGGCCCAATCCTGGCTTTCGGTTCCGCCAGCGCCCGCATGTATTTCCACGTAGCAATTGTTGGCGTCGGCCTCGCCCGATAACAGGGTCTCTATCTCGCGGGCAAGTGCTGATGAACGTAATGCGGCAAGCGCTGCTTGCGCCTCATCAATGATAGCTTCATCATTTTCCGCCTCCCCAAGCTCGATAAGCTCCAGCGTAGTGTCAAGCTCGCTTTGCAGATGGCGATAGGCGTTGATGGATGCGTCGAGGCGGGTGCGCTCACGCATCAACAGTTGCGCTTGTTGCGGCTTGTCCCACAACTTAGGGTCTTCCGCCAGCGCGTTCAGTTCATCAAGACGGCGAAGTGCGCGATCCCAGTCAAAGATGCCTCCTCAGCAGTTCCAATGACTGCTTGATTTGCGCCGACAGGGTCTGAATTTCAGCTCGCATGATACCTCCCTAATACAAACCGCCGGTGCCACCTGGCGCCGGCATGCCCCGAGCTCCGCCGCCAACCACCGCGTCATCCGTGGGAACGCCGAGAATTGGACCCTTTCCCTGCGGCTCCGTACCCGGGCGGAACGCTTCATAAATTATCCCCAGATCACCCGAACTGGCGGGCAATCCCGTCTGCGCGTTCACCCGGACAAGGCGCACCCCTGGTGGAATACGGAAAGGCGTCGCTGGAATACTGGCAAGCGCGCTGGTCATAAAATCCCGAAAAATGGGCGCCGCAACCGTTGCGCCGGTTTCTTTCTTGCCTAGGGTGCGCGGAGCATCGAATCCGACAAAAACCCCCACAACAAGATCGGGCGAAAACCCGACAAACCATGTGTCGCGGCTGTCATTTGTGGTGCCGGTTTTGCCCGCAAGCGGCTTGCCCACAGGCGCCACCACCCTGCCGGTGCCGCGTTGCACCGCCCCCTCAAGTATGGAAACAACCTGATAAGCGGTTACCGGATCAATTCGCTGCTCCCGCGTATCGGCAATCACAGGCTCTACCTGACCGGTATGCCAGCTATTGGCGCAATCCCCGCAGGGGCGGATGTCCTTGCGGTACACCGTTACGCCCCGGCGGTCCTGCACCCGGTCAATCAGGCTCGGCTCGACCCGTAATCCGCCGTTCACCAGCATGGCGTAGGCAGCCGTGATCTCGAGCAGATTGGTTTCACCCGCGCCAAGCGCCGCTGACAGCAGGTTAGGCGCATCCATCGCCAGGCCAAAACGGCGCGCATATTCATTGACCTTATCTATGCCGATATTTTGCGCCAATCGGACTGTCATCAGGTTACGCGATTTCTCCAGGCCAACCCGCAATGTCGCGGGGCCGGAAAAATCTCTTGAAAAGTTCGTCGGCTTCCATTTTGGCAGACCTGGCCCCTGGTCAATCACCATCGGGGCGTCAAGGATCAGGCTGGAAGGTGTAAAGCCATTCTCCAGCGCCGCTGCATAGACAAAAGGCTTAAAGGCCGATCCGGGCTGGCGCTGCGCCTGGGTGGCGCGGTTAAATTCGCTGCCGCCATAGGCAAATCCCCCCTGCATGGCCAGCACCCTGCCGGTATGCGGGTCCATGGCCACCACGGCGCCGCTTACTTCTGGAATTTGCTGCAAGCTCCAATATGCGGCCGTTGTTTTCCCTGCCGCCACGACATCACCTGGTTGCAACAATGCGTCTGCGCGCCGCACGCCTGCGCCAACAGAGGCGTCGAGCCTGCGTTCGCGCGCCCACAGCATCTCACTCAGCGGAATGCTGGACAGCGCCCCATCGGAAAAACCGATTTGCACCCGGTCCGCGTTCGCCTTTAGCACCACCGCTAGCCGCCATGGCGCAAGCCCGGCGGGTGGCGGCACGGCGGCTAGCCGCTTTTGCCATCCATCTCCTGTTTCAATTCGCGTGATCCGCCCATGCCAGCCGTGGCGGCGGTCATAGGCAATTAGCCCATTACGCAATACGCTATAAGCGGTTTGCTGAAGCTGTGGGTCAAGCGACGTGCGGACGGACAGGCCACCGTCATAAAGCGATTTTTCACCAAAGCGCGCGACTAAACTCCTGCGCACTTCCTCGGCAAAATATTCTGCATTTACGAATTCCAGCTCGCGGCTTGGCGCTATTTTCAGCGGGGCCAGTTGGGCAAACTTCATCTGTTCCGCCGTTATGTACCCGTCCTCCTGCATCCGGGAAATCACATAATTGCGCCGGGCAACCGCCCGGTCATAAAATTTCTCAGGATGGTAATTATTCGGCGCCTTTGGCAACGCCGCGAGATACGCCGTCTCCTCCAGCGTCAGCTCAGGCAGCGATTTATCAAAATAATTCAACGCCGCAGCAGCCACGCCATAGGAGGCGTTTCCGAGATAAATTTCGTTCAAATACAGTTCAAGAAGCCGCTCTTTGCTAAATGTCCGTTCAATTCGGAAGGCCAAAATAGCCTCCTTGATTTTACGCCTATAGGATACCTCGCCAGACAGCAGAAAATTTTTGGCCAGTTGTTGCGTGATAGTGGATGCGCCAACCAGCCGTTTATCTGCGGCGGCATTATTTAGATTTGTGATCGCCGCGCGCACCACACCGGCCAGATCAACCCCCCGATGCGCGTAAAAATTTTGATCCTCAGCCGATACAAACGCCTGCACCACCAATTCGGGCACCGCTTTGATGGGGACGAACAGGCGTTTTTCACGGGCAAACTCAGCTATCAGCCGTCCGTCCGCCGAATGCACCCGGGTCATCACCGCAGGTTCATAATTGGCTAGCTGTGAATAATCCGGCAAATCAGCGCCAAACCGCCATAGCAAAAATGTCACGCCAATAGCGCCTGCCACCCCAAGCATCAGGCTCAGGGTTATGCCATACAATAAAAGTTTGCCTAGTAATCTCACGCAAGCCTGCAAAACTGCCTGGAAACGGGGGGTATGACGCGCAGCCAGCCGGCGCACACTGGCCAGCACACTACATACCGTATAAATCGCAAATACGGTCTTGTTATGACGTTATTCGCTTTTTTACTGATCACGGAAATAGGCGTCCACCGCTTGTTTAATCGCCGTGGCAAGCTGATGGCGTCCTGAATTTGACGTCAGGATTTTAGCGTCGCGGGGATTGGACAGCAGACCTAGTTCAACAAGCACGGACGGCACATCGGGCGCCTTCAATACCCGAAATCCGGCGAAACGGTGAGAGTTTTTCAGCAATGCGCCGGTCTGGCCCAACTCCGGCAGCAGCAACTTGGCGAACCGCACCGATTTATTCATGGTCTCGCGCTGCGCCAGATCAATCAAGATACTCTTAACGATTTCATCGGTCTCACCGCTGATATTAAGCCCGGCAATCATATCGGAGCTGTTTTCCTTAGCCGCCAGGGCCTCTGCTTCCTTATCAGAAGCCTGCTCGGAAAGCGTATACACCGAAGCGCCGCGTAATTTCGGTAAATCAATGGTGTCCGCATGAACGGAAATGAATAATTCAGCGCCTGAATCCCTGGCGGTCGCAACCCGCTCACCCAGCCTCACAAACACATCGTTTTCACGTGTCATAAGCACACGGTATCGCCCTGTAGCGCCGAGCAAGACCTTTAGCCTTTTGGCAACGTCAAGCGTAATAGCCTTCTCATAATTGCCATCTGAGGAAATGGCGCCAGGATCAACACCCCCGTGCCCCGCGTCTATTACCACGGTGTGCGCACGCGATACCTTTAATTGCGGTTTTCCTGGTTTTGGCGGCGGCATTTCGGGCGCCATCACCTGCGGCGGAGGCGGGGCCAGCATTGCAAGAGCTTCCTTGGGTGTTGCTGGCGTAAGAGGCGTACTTGGCTTGCCCCTTGGCAATGTTCCGGCCGAAGGGGGCGGCACAAGCTTAAAAGGCTGCTGGGGCGGCGCTAGCACCGCGCGTGGGGTAGCCACGGATTTGAGGAAGGCGTCGCGGCTGGCCGCCACCAAATCAATCACCAGCCGGGTCGGGTCCTTTTTGCCTGATTTTTCCTCTTTTTGCGGCAGAAAATACACCGCCTTTACCAGGGCCGGTCCCTTAAGATCGAGCACCAGACGCGAATTACCCTGTTGAAAAAGGCCAAAACGATAGCCTGAAATCAAGCCCACACTGCTGCTAGCGCTACGGGTTTTGGCCGACCATTCTACTTGCGGCAAATCAATGACGAGGCGATATGGATCAGCGAGGGTAAACAGCGCGTAAGGCACTTCATCAGAAAGATCTAGCACAATCCGGGACTTATCTGGATGTACGCCTAACCTGAGACCGAGTACTTCGTTTTCCGCCCTCGCCGTCCCCAGCAGTAACAGGCCAACACAGAGCGTCCATAACAGTATGCGGAACAAGGCCACAGTCTGCCGCTGGAAGCCGGACTTGCATGCCAAAACGCAGGAGTCCATATTCTTCTCGCCAAATAAAAGAGATATCCGAATCAACATATTGCGCATAACAGCTTGCGCCGCACCAAATTTATCACTGTTTCTTCTTACCCCTGTCTGGCGGATTTGGATAGGCACACGAAATATGCTGTTTTTTGCAGGAAATTGGCCCATTTGGCCCGAAATGACGCCACTTATGAGAATTACATTGTTACATTCTCCCCCGCCGGTCTATGATGTTTCAGCAGCTGCTTACGCGACCCGCTTCGGGTTGAGAGCGTGGCTTGCCAGCCGTGAAAAAGCGCCTAATGGTCGCTAAGGCCCGGCTCGAAGTTTATCACACCTAAGGAGGGCGGCTTTCAGCCAGCCCGAATTGAAAAATGCAAGCTTGCTATACCACAGATGATTGCCGATCCCATTCCCTTCGGGATCAGGCGCCTGTGTATGGCAGGCTGTTTGGAGAAATACTGTATGACCAAGAAGATGTTAATCGATGCGACCCACCCGGAAGAGACCAGGGTCGTAATCGTTCAGGGGAACAAGCTCGAAGACTTTGACTTCGAGTCGGCAGCAAGACAGCAGCTGATCGGCAATATCTATCTTGCCAAAGTGACACGGGTCGAGCCTTCCTTGCAGGCCGCATTCGTTGAGTATGGCGGCAACCGTCACGGGTTCCTGGCGTTTAACGAGATTCACCCTGACTATTACCAAATCCCCATTGCCGACAGGCAGGCGCTGCTTGATGCGGACGCCGCTGAAGAACAGCGCGCCGAGGACATGGACGAGGATGTCTCATTTGACCCCCCCGAATCCAGCCGCGATCATGACGACAAAGAAGAAGAAATAAATGATCACTCCGATTCCGGATTAAATACCTGGCGGCGTGATGCGGGTGGAGACTCAACCACATCGCCAGACGTCCCTGATGCGGCCCCTAGTTTGTTGAGCGGCAATGGCGAAACTGTTGACGATACTGACAACCAGGATATGCGCCAGGACCCGGAGGATGACCCGCAAAGCTCTGGCTCCATACCCCTGGCTGCTGCGGTCGGGGATTCGATTAGTTCTGACCCTGTGGATGAAACCGATGTCAGCCATTCAGAGGAATCCTCAACCTCGGGGGAGGTGTCATTTGTACCTGCCTCGTATGAGAATGATGCTGCGCCCCCATCTGGGCCAGGCTCCGAAGCTGTTTCAATCATCACGTCAGATGCCGGGGAGGTGGCCAACGGCGGCGGGAATACCGTCCTGCAAGAAACCGATTTAACCCCCTCTGAACATCCCCAAACCGTGCGGCCAGCCCGGCGGCGCGGCCGGCGCAATGATAAGCGCGACGGCAAATCAGCCACCGCCTTTCAGGACTGGCCCAGCCAGGACGACAGTGGCGGCAATGAACGGCGTGAGCAGGGGGATTGGCGTCACGAACGCCGAGTTGAATCTGTGGGCGGCGAAGACGCACTGGACGAAGTGTCGCGCCCCCGCTCAAAACGGCGGCACTATAAAATTCAGGAAGTGATCAAGAAACGTCAGATCCTTCTGGTGCAGGTGCTGAAGGACGAACGCGGCTCGAAGGGCGCGGCGCTCACCACCTATCTGTCGATACCCGGGCGTTACTGCGTCTTGATGCCGAACACCGCGCGCGGCGGCGGGATTTCACGCAAGATTTCCAACGCCCCCGATCGCAAGCGCCTTAAAGCGGTTGCGGCAGAGCTGGATGTGCCCGAAGGCATGGGATTGATTATCCGCACCGCAGGCGCAAACCGCACCAAGGCGGAAATTAAGCGTGATTTCGAATATCTGCTGCGGCAATGGGAAAATATTCGCGAGCTAACGCTACGCTCAACGGCGCCCTGCTTGATCAATGAAGAGGGCAGCATCATCAAGCGGGCTGTGCGCGACCTGTACGACAAGGATATTGATAGTATTCTGGTGGAGGGCGAAGCCGGATACCGCGAAGCAAAAGACCTCATGCGCATGCTGATGCCTAGTCATGCGAAAAAAGTGCAGCCGTATCGCGAGCCCGCGCCGCTATTTCAAAGCTATCAGATCGAGCCGCAACTGGATTCCATGTTTGATCCAACGGTGCGGCTTAAATCAGGCGGCTATATTGTCATCAATCCGACAGAGGCGCTGGTGTCGATTGACGTAAATTCGGGCAAGGCCACGCGCGAGGCGAATATTGAGGCAACGGCGCTGCGCACCAATATGGAGGCCGCAGAGGAAGTGGCGCGGCAGCTTCGCCTGCGCGACCTCGCGGGCTTGATTGTGGTCGATTTCATCGACATGGACAATCCCCGTAATGACCGCGCCGTTGAGCGCAAGCTGAAGGATTGCCTAGCCACGGACCGGGCGCGCATTCAAGTGGGACGCATCAGCCCATTTGGCTTGCTTGAAATGTCACGTCAGCGGCTGCGTCAAGGAGTGGTTGAAACCACCACCAGGCCTTGTCCGCATTGCAGCGGCACAGGTTTGGTGCGCTCGGTCGACTCGCTGGCGTTGCATGTATTGCGCGGCATCGAAGAAGAGGCGGCGCACAAACGCCATCGCGCATTTGACGCCAGGGTGCCGGCCGATGTCGCTATTTATATCCTGAACCAGAAACGTGATTGGCTGGCCCAAATTGAAGCGCGCGCCGCGATTTCGGTGTACGTTATTGCCGATGCAGATATGCAGGCCCCCAATTTCGAGATTAAACCTGCGGATCGCGAGGTACCGGTTAGCCTGCTGGCGCCTCAGCAATTGATAGCGCCAGCGATAGAGGATGACGATCACGACATCCCAGAGCCAGAAGCAGAGGATGCGCCGCAAGCTAGCCTTGAAACTAGCGATAGGCCACGCAGGCGTCAGCGCGAGCGTGCGCGTGGCGGGGAAAGAACTGAAAGGCCCCCGGTCGCCATACCTGGTTCGGGTCCGCAACCTTACATACAGGCGGCGCCTGCCAGCGAAACGGCAATAATAACGGATGAAAACGGCGCGCCACGCCGCCGCCGTAGACGCCGGCGCGGCGGGCATGACCGTGGCGAGAGCCAAACTGTGCCGCTCCATCCGGAAAGCGCTGTTGAAAGCAGCTCAACCGGCGGCACGCGCGATTACAGTGTTGAGGGCGTCTCTGATGCGCCCAATGAGTTCCCGAATGAGATAGTTGCCATTCCTATTACAGACGGCGCGCCACCGCCGCGTTTTTTCCATGCGGATATTGCACCGGCCGCTGCCCTGCCTGAGGAGATCATGGAAACGCCGCAAGCAATGGACGTTCCGGTCACGGATGAGCGTCCATCAATTGTGATCGGAATCCCGGCAGCAATTGAAATCCAGCAAGAACAAGAACCGGCAGGCGCGGCGGCGCCCGAATCAGAACAGGCCCCAGGACCAAAACGCGGCGGCTGGTGGCAGCGGCGTTTCGGCGGCGCTTAGCTTAAAACCGGCGGCTTCAGGACAACCAGTCTTGCAGCCGCTTTGCCGCTTCACGCATCGTGTCTTCAGCGCCAGCGAATGAAAATCGCACATAGCGCTGGCCAAGCCCGGTGTCGAAATCCACGCCCGGAGTAGCCGCCACGCCGGTGCTGGCCAGCATGTTGCGGCAAAAGGCCTCACTATCATTGGTCAATCCGGAAACATCCGCATATAGATAAAACGCCCCATCGGCAGGGGCAAATCGCGTCAACCCCGCCTTCGGCAATTCACGCAGCAACAGCTCCCGGTTGCGCGCGTAAACCGAGACATTGCGGCGTAATTCATCGTGGCAATCGAAGGCCGCTATGGCGGCGTATTGCGACAGGGTTGGCGGCGAAATAAACAAGTTCTGCGCCAGCCGCTCCACCGCCCGCAGCATGTCCGGCGGCGCCACCATCCAGCCCAACCGCCAGCCGGTCATCGAAAAATACTTCGAAAAACTATTAATGACGATGGCGTTCTGGTTGAACTCCAAGGCGCAATGCGCCGGCGACCCATACACAATGCCGTGATAGATTTCATCGGAGATCAGCGCAATCTGGTGATCCGCGCAATAATCCGCAAGCGCGCGCAATCCCGCTGCATCCAGCATGGACCCCGTTGGATTGGCCGGGCTTGCCACCAATACGCCATCTAAACGGCCACCGGACGCCGCCTTATCCAAAAGAGCCGGGGTTGGTTGAAAACCAGTCTCCTCAAAGCAGGGGACGGCAACCGGCTCAATATTCAACGCCGAAAGAATATTCCGGTATGCCGGATAACCTGGCTCCACAATCGCCACCCGGCTGCCAGGATCAAACAGCGCCAGGAAACTCAGCAGAAAAGCGCCCGATGATCCAGCAGTCACGATGATTTGCTCTGCTTGCACCTTCAGTGCGTATGTATCGAAATAGTGAGCAGCAATGCGCGCCCGCAATTCAGGCAAACCAAGCGCCAACGTGTACCCGATGCGGTTTTCGCGCAACGCCCGTTCCGCCGCCGCCAATACCGCCTCTGGTGCGGGGGTCGCCGGTTGCCCAACCTCCAGATGCAACACATGCGCGCCGGCTGCTTCGCGGGCCGCCGCCGCCGCCATCACTTCCATCACAATAAATGGTGCAATTCCGCTTCTTTTTGATAGTTTCATGGGCACTTTAATTGCATGTCCTGTATTCCCATATAAACATGGCCTATATAGGTTGGCCGTGTTGAATTAACCCCCAAAGATAGGAGCGCCGCTTGCGCCGCATCTGGCTATCCCTAACCTGTGCGCGCGCACTAGAGCATTTTCAGCCTTCATGGAGTCACGTGACTCCGCTAAGGCGCCAAGAAATGCGGCTGAATAAAAGCCAGAGCGTTTTGAAATGGGCTCAAAATGCTCTAGTTTTATATCTGGCCGCGTTTCTGGCCGGAAAACCCGGTCCGGGTTTTCCTAAAAACGCTTTAGTCCGCAGCATAACCGCCAGCATCTTACTTGCAGGATTATTACTGGGACAAGCAGCGCTTGCGCAATCCCTGATCCGCGACGCTGAGATCGAAGAAATCTTGCGCGGATACGCGACACCGATCTTTGCGGCCGCCGGCCTTAATCCTAAATCGGTCAATATTTATCTGGTGAACGATGACCAGATTAACGCCTTTGTCGCTGGCGGCCAGAATGTCTTCTTTACAACTGAATTGCTTTTGACGTTTGACACGCCGTCGGCAATCAAAGGCGTGATCGCGCACGAAGTCGGCCATATTGCGGGCGGCCACCTTTCGCGCAGCCACGAAGCCTTGAAAGGCACAACAGCAACCGCCATCGCCTCAATGGTCCTCGGTATCGGCACGGCGGCGCTTGGCGCGCCAGATGTCGGGTTTGGCATCATCACCGGTGGCCAGCACATCGCCCAGCGCAATTTTTTGGCCTATAGCCGCACCCAGGAATCCGCCGCCGACCAGGCGGCGGTAAGCTATCTGGAAACCATCGGAGAAACTGCTGAAGGCCTGCTAGAAGTGCTGCATAATTTTGACGGTCAGGAGGCGCTGAACGCGACCAATCAGGACCCCTTTGTGCGCAGCCACCCATTGTCATCGGAACGCATTGGCGCACTGGAAGAACGCGTCGCCAATTCTCCTGTTAAAAACCGTATAGATTCCCCGGAACTGACCCAGACGCATCTGCGCATGCAAGGCAAGCTGTACGGATTTCTTAAACCGGCGGCGCAAACCTTCCGTAAATTCCCCTTGAAGGATCAGAGCATCAAGGCGCGTTACGCCCGCGCAGTCGCCAATTACCGGCGCGGCGACATTGAGCAAGCGCTAAAGGAAATCGACGCCCTGATCGCCGAAGACAAAAATAACGCCTATTACAATGAATTGAAGGGGCAGATATTATTTGAAAATGGCCGGATACAAGAATCAATCCCGCCATTTTTGAATTCCGTTGCGCTTAAACCGCAATCAGCATTGCTGCGCGTCAGCCTTGCTCAAGCGATGCTCGCCACGGAAGATGCTGTATATCTGAAAACATCTCTCGAAGCCTTGAAGGCGGTGATGCGCGAAGACCCGGAAAACTCCATTGGCTGGCATCAGCTGGCCCTCGCCTACGCACGCGATGGGCAAGACGGCATGGCGGCGCTGTCTAGCGCCGAGCGCTTTTTCCGGGCCGGGGGCCGCCGCGACGCCTTCATCCACTCGCAGCGGGCCATGAAACTGTTACCCGAGGGTTCGGCGGGAAATCTGCGCGCACAGGATATTTTTGACATGGTAAAGCCAAAGCACCGGGGCGATATTATTGAATGAGACATTTACGCCTGGCCATAGGCTTGATGCTGGCGACGGTTTTTTTGTGCGGAATGCTTAATGCGGCGCGCGCGGAAACTGCTGGCCCGCTAACGGATAAACCCGCACTAAAAAAAATCATCAGCGAGGTGCTGGAAGAAAACCCGCAATTGCTATTGGAGGCGCTTGAAAGTTTACGCAAAAAAGTGGAAGCCGGGCAAGCGCCGGGCGCGACGGGTACGCTTGGCGCGCTGCGCAACGAACTGGAACGCGATCCGGGCACGTATATTGCCGGGAACCCGCAAGGCGACATTACAATCGTGGAGTTTTTTGACTACCGCTGCGGGTTTTGCAAGCGCGCCGCGCCAATAGTGCGGCAATTACTGAAACAGGATGGCAAAATCCGCATGGCGCTAAAAGAATTTCCAATACTTGGCCCGGATTCCGTGATTGCCGCGCGCGCGGCCATTGCCGCCATCGAACAGGATAAATACGCCCCTTTTCATGACGCGCTGATGGCCTCGCAAGGCCCGCTCGGTGAGGAACGCGTGCTGCGCATAGCCACCGATACCGGGCTAGATGCGGCAAAGCTTCGCCAGGCGATGAATGATCCAAAAATAGAAAAAATCATCTCGCGTAACCATGAGATTGCGGAAAGCCTTGGCATCTCCGGCACGCCATCTTTTATTATTGGCGACACACTTGCGCCTGGTTATGTTGAGCTTGAAGAATTGCAAAAGCTGGTGGCGGCGGCGCGGAGCAGTTGCCGTACCTGCTGATCACAAGAAGAGGGCTGCGCCATGGCGGTAAAATCACTGCTCCACATGCTCAATGAAAAGCGCTTTATCATGGCGCCGGGAATATTTGACGGTTTTTCCGCCATGCTGGCGAACCGCGCGGGCTTTGACGCGCTGTATATGACGGGCTATGGCGTTTCGGCGTCGCGCTATGGATTGCCGGATGCGGGGCTCACCACGCTTACCGACATGCTGGACGCCCTGGAAATTGTCCGTTCACTGACAGACTTGCCGATTATCGCCGACGCGGACACCGGCTATGGCGGCCTGCTGAATGTCCGCCATACCGTTCGCCGCTATGAGGCGGCGGGGGCCAACGCCATTCAAATCGAAGATCAGGAAATTCCAAAAAAATGCGGCCATACGCTGGGCCGCCGGGTGATCCCGATGGCCGAGATGGCGGCGAAGGTGCATGTGGCGGTGGAGGCGCGGCGCTCGGCTGACACGCTGATTATCGCGCGCACCGATGCGCGCACCGCCAATGGTCTGGATGACGCCATCACGCGCGCAAATGCTTATGCGGCGGCGGGGGCCGATATTCTGTTTGTGGAATCCCCGGAAAGCGAAGCCGAGCTAGCGCGTATCGGCCGCGAGGTGAACGCGCCGCTGCTCGCCAACATGGTGCCCAAGGGGGCGCGCACGCCGGAACTGCCCGCGGCAAAGCTTAAGGAGTTGGGATTCGACATCGCCATCTATCCCGGCGTAGGCTTTGGCGCAGCGCTTGGGGCCATGGAACAGGCCTACGCCTATCTCAAGCAAAATGGCCTCAGCGATGCGAATGGGCCAGCGCCGCTCACAGGCGCGCACACGCTGACCGGATTTCCGGAAGTGTGGGCGCTGGAAAAAGACTGGGACAGCCGCTTTGGCGGCAAATAAGGGAGGCAGACGCCATGACCATCACGGAAACATTACGCCCGATCGCCAGCAAGATTTTATTCGAAGATGACGAGGTGCGGGTATGGGATCAGGTGATAGAAGCCGGAGAAACCCTGGGCAAACATCATCATGAGCTTGATTATGTCATCGTCAATGTGACCAGCAGCGGCCCGTTCGATGTCGTATTCCATAAGGGCGATGGCGATGAGAAAAGCGGCCGCGTTTCGCTTCCCGACGCGCGGCGCGGCGGCTCGAGCTTTGTGAAAAAGGGCCATATCGAAACCGCGCACAATCTCGGCCCGCGGTTCCGCGCCATCCTGGTTGAACTGAAAGATCCGAAATAGGCGGGAACTGCCGGACAAAGATAGAGCAATCTGCATTAAGTTCGAGCCATGAGGCTCGAACTTAATAAAGAAAATTGCTCTAGATTTTAAAGTGACTTTAGGCTTCCGGCGTTACCGGCCAGACCTCGCCCAACACGCGAAAGGCGCTGGCCGCACAGGGCCAGCCGGCATAGTGCGCCGCATGGGAAATCATGCCTTCCAGTTGCTCGCGCTTGACGCCGAGATTTTTGGCGCCCGCAAAATGGATGCGCTGTTCGGCCTCCCGGTTCAATGCGACGAGTATGGTGCAGGTAATCAGCGAGCGAGTTTCCAATGGCAGTTCGTCGCCCTGCCAGACATCGCCAAACAGGTGCTCCATGGTGTAGCGCGAAAATGCGGCAGGCACAGAGGACCGGCTGGATGACGGGTTTCTCGGCTGCCCCGCCGTCAGCTTTTTGAAAAATGCTACGCCTTTTTTGCGCTTTTCTTCATCGGACATGGCGACACTCTCTTTCATTTAGGTAATGGAAAAATCAAGCGGGAAAGCCCCTTATAGATGATGCGCTCTCCTGTTGTAATGTCCCAGGCGCCGCTGCAGTGTTGGTCTCGGCGCAGAGTATTTGCACCTCGTCAACTATATCTTTGGGGCCAGTTATTGAAAGGCCGACATATGTCTCAGCCTCAATAAGTAAAGTCTTCCCTTTAACGACGACTTCAAACTTCTCTAACTCCTGAGAACCAGCAAGCGTCCTCTCGCTTGGCCTCTCGCTTGGCCTCTTGCTTGAAGCCCCGAGAACACGCAAAACATTCATAAGCCGTTCCCGAAGCTCACTATTATACTCATCTCCAAGAATGTGGGTGGTGGGTTTTAATTTTGACATTTTATAATCCGAGATCTTTCCCGCCAGTGCGGCAAGCTGATTCAGTAATTTGCTCCCAAGTCTTGCCATGATCCCTAAGCCATTCGACGGATGGACCAAGTTCATCACTATATGCTTTACGGTTATACCTTTGAATTATTATACGTTTATCTTCCGGAGTCAAATTCTTGAATTCCTCACCTATCTCTCGTCGTTTTGCATGAAGTGTCCTGGCAATCTGTTCCACTCCCTGTCCTGATGCGCGCAGTTCGTAAGCTAGGGAACGCAAATCAGAAACAGCCTTAATATACTCATTACGCAGATCAGACACGCCCTAACCCCCGCTTTCCCAAAGTGACTTAACAGCCGCCCTCGAGGCCTACTCGACACAGGCGGAAGTGCGCGAGACAAAGCTTTCGTCTCACCCCAAACGGCGAGGCTTGCCGCTTCCCTCTCACTCAGATCACTGGCTGTTTGGCATGACACCTTGCATTCACGACACCGTATTTTTCGGCACATCCTTGAAGGGGCGGTCCATACCGGTGACAGGTTCCTTCGGCATGCCCAGTACGCGCTCCGCGATGATGTTGCGCTGAATTTCATCGGTGCCACCCGCGATGGAGGCGGCAGGCGTTGACACCAGAATTTCCGCAATCACGCCGTTCATCGGACTGTCGCTGCCGGTCAGCATGGCGTCCGCGTCATTGATTAGCGTATGTACGCTCGACGACGCGCGCGCCACATGACTGCCCACCAGTTTGCCGAGCGAGCCTTCCGGCCCCTGCGGACGGCCCAGTTGCTGTGCGGCGCGGGCGCGGCGCGCGGTCCATTGCGCGGCACTGTACATGGTCAGCAGCTTGGCGATTTCCTGCCGCAGCACAGGATCGTTATTCTTGCCCGCCGCCTTGGCGCGTTCTATCACCAGATCGGCGCGGCCTGCGCGCTGCGGGTACCATTTATAGGGCTCGTTGGTCTTGGCGGATTCCACCCGCTCCTGGTCATAAGCCTTGCCCGCCCGTTTAGAGCCAAGACCAGGCCCAGCCGCGATCCCGTCCGCCGCGCCGCGCCGTTCATGCATCAGGGTTGTTGTCGCAACCTTCCATCCCTCGCCCAGTTTTGCGACCAGATACTCAGGCGCAATCACCGCATCAGTGAAGAACACCTGATTGAATGAAGCATGGCCGTTCATCTGCCGCAACGGCTGCACCAGAACACCCTTCTGTTCTATCTCGATGATGAAATAGGAAAGCCCCTGATGCTTTGGCACATTCCAGTCAGTGCGCGCTAGCAGCAACCCATATTGCGCATGATGCGCGCTGGTGGTCCAAACTTTCTGGCCATTGATAATCCATTTGCCGTCCTTCAGATCAGCCCTGGTCATGGCGCCCGCCAGGTCCGAACCGCTGCCCGGCTCACTGAAAAGCTGACACCAGTTATCTTCGCCGGTCAGAATGCGGCGCAGAAATTTTCCTTTCAGAAAATCCGAGCCGTGCTCGAACAAGGTGGCGGCGGCCAGCATCCGCACGCCGCTGCGCGCCACGCCGATAGCGCCAATCTTGCGAAACTCACTCTCAACCGCCGCACCGAGAACCGGCGTAAGCCCCTTGCCATACCATTCCTTTGGCCAGGCCGGCATGCCCCATCCGGTGTCCGCCAGCTTGTTACGCCATTCGACAAGATCAACGTCCGCATTCCAGTTGGCTTGCAGCCAGGCGCGGATTTCCGCGCGCACAGATTCTTCGGTTGGTTCGCTCATTTTATTTCCTTCCGCACTTACACGTTCCAGCGCTGCATCAGCAGTTCGCGGTGATATTTCGGGCTGCCGAGAAAAACCTCTGAGCTTTTCGCGCGCTTGTACCAAAGATGCGTGTCGTTATCCCAGGTAAAGCCGATGCCGCCATGCAATTGAATGGTGTCCTTGGCGGCCTGCATAAAGGCGTCCGCAGCACTTGCCTTCGCCATTGCGGCAACCGCCGGCAAATCAGCAGCATTTTCCGCCGCCGCTTCGGCGGCATAATAAGCGGCCGATTTAGCCAGCTCCACCTCCACCAGCATGTCGGCGCATTTATGCTTGATCGCCTGAAAACTGGCGATGGAACGGCCGAACTGCATTCGCATCGACACATAATCAAGCGCCGATTGCCGCAAATGATCGGCCCCGCCAACCATTTCATTCGCCAGGCATACAGCGGCCTGCACCAGCGTCGTGGCAAATGGCGCCGCAGCGGCGCCCGCCTCGCCCAGCAACTCCGCCCGCACCCCATTGAACGTCAGCCGCGCCAGCTTGCGGGTGGCGTCAACGGTTTTGAGCAGCCGCCGGTCCAGCCCCTTGGCGCCGCCGCGCACGCTAAAGAACGACAGGCCTTCATCGCCGCTCGTGCCTGGTTTGCGCCCCAGCACGACAATCAGATCTGCGGTGTGCCCATCAAGCACAAAACTTTTCACGCCGTTCAACAGATATCCGCCGCCCGAGGGCTCCGCCGTCAACGTCACGCCTGAGCTGTCCCAGAGGCCATTATCCTCGGTGAACGCCAGCGCCGCCACCGTTTCCCCCGCGGCGATGCCCGGCAGCAATTCTTGCTTCTGTTCTTCCGTACCGGCGTTCAGTATGGCGTTTGCGGCCAGCACAACAGATGAAAAATATGGCCCGCACAATAACGCGCGGCCCGTTTCCTCCATCACAATGGCCAGCTCGACAAAGCCAAATCCCTGCCCGCCATAGGCTTCAGGAATGTGCACGGCGCTAAGCCCAAGATCACTGTTCAGCCGTTTCCATGTATCGCGCTCCCAGCCCTCATCTGTCGCCATCAGGCGGCGGATCTCCGAGGCGGGTGATTTTTCTGTTAGAAACCGCCGCAGCATCGTGCGGAATTGTTCCTGTTCATTGGTGAAGCTGAATTTCATCTTGTTATCCTGTTAGCGTTTTTACTGGCGCCGTTTCGCATCACGCCTTACGCGGCGGCACTACATCCTTGAAGGCCTCAAAATTTTTCCAGGCCGGCTCGACAGGCGCAACCCCCGCGCATGGCGCATAAATCGACGCCTTACCGGTTTTCATATCCGGTATGTATCGCGGGCAGTTTGGAAAAATATGCTCAGGCGTCACCCGCACCAGCGCCTGGGCGCCGGCAAACTCCGCCATCAGCGGATCATCAAATGACAGTGTGGCCTGGCCATTGACCCGCAGCCGCGAGGGGGCGTCCGTCATGGCGATAAACAGCATCCCCACTTGCGGGTTGGTGAGCACATTACCGAGGCTCTTGAACATGCCGTTGCCGTCATAGTCGGGAAACACCAGCAGATTGGGCGCCATTACCCGCACGAAGCCCGGCGCTCCGCCCTTGAACGAGCAATCCGGCTGTCCATCCGCGCTTGCCGTCGCCAGGAAAAAGAAACTCACGCCTTCGATAAAGGCCTTGTCGGCGTCCGTGAACCCGGCCCGGTCAAACCGCCCGGCCAGCCGGTCCGCCAGCGCCGTGCTGCCAAATTGCACCTGCAACTGGCGGTTTCCTGTGTGATAGAGGCTCATAGCGTCCGCATCTCCCCCGATTTTATTATATTCTAGAGAATGCCCGCAAGTAATGGCAAGGCTCTCCCCTCCGGCTCTCGCATAGGCTATCTTAAGAGCGGCTGGCGATGAAGTGAAATTGGAGGCATTTATGATTGAGGCAGTTGATCTATCGAGCGGGGCCTCATTTGGGAATGGTTTCCCGCACGCATTTTTTAACAAACTGCGCGATACGGGCACGCTTTACTGGCACGAGCCGACAAAATTCTCGCCCAACGGCGAGGGATTTTGGGTGGCCAGCCGCTATGACGATTGCGTCAAGGTCATGCGCGACCCCGCTACCTTTTCCTCCAGCGTCGTCCCGCCGCGCAAGGGCGGCGGCACTTCGTTGTATGACGAATCCAATGCGGGCTACGCCATCAATTCATCCGATGACCCGCAGCACAAACGCCTGCGCAGTCTTGTCAGCCAGGGCTTCACGCCGCGTCACATCTCGGACATGGGGGCGGATTTGCGGCGTCGCGCCAAACTGATCCTAGACAACATTGTTAATCCTGAGCGCATGGAGTTCATGAGCGAGGTGGCGCGCGAACTGCCGCTGCAAGCCATCTGTTCGATCCTTGGCGTTCCCGAGGAAGACCGGGTGCAACTGGCCGATTGGATTGATCATGGCCTGATGGCCACAAGCGAAGGCGTTATCAGCCGGGAATATATGCTGCTGATCCAGAACTATGGCAAAAAGCTGATCGAAATTAAGCGCCAGAACCCGGCCAATGACATGCTGTCGGAAATCATTCATGCGCACACGGATAATCCCGAGGATGCGCAACTGAACGCGCTTGAACTGGTCAGCTTTTTTCTGCTGCTGTTTCCCGCCGGCGCCGAAACCACGCGCAGCGCCATTGGCGGGGGCCTGCTGGCGCTGATCGAAAATCCAGAGCAAATGGCGATGCTGCGCGCCCATCCCGAACTGATGACAAGCGCCGTAGAGGAAATTGTCCGCTGGACCACGCCCTCGATCTATAAACGCCGCACGGCGACCTGCGACACCAGGCTTGCGGGAACCGCAATCAAGCAGGGTGACAAACTGAGCTATTGGGAAATGTCCGCCAACCGGGACGAGCGCATATTCGCCGATCCGTTCAAGTTCGACATAACCCGCGACCCGAACCCGCATGTGGGATTTGGCACCGGCATTCACATTTGCCTTGGCATCGCGCTGGCGCGGCTCGAGATCAAGATCATGTTCGAGGAAATGCTCGCCCGCTTTGGCGCATTTGAATTGCTGGCCGAACCATTATGGATGCCGAATAACCGGCTGCTCGGCGTTCGGGAATTGATGGTGCGCGCGTCCTGACGCAAAACTGGCGCGTGCCCGCAAGGCGTGTCATGATTATGGGAAACCGTTAGCAAGAGGAGGACCAGCGATGCCGCTACCGCAAGATATCTCGCCCGTGAACAGTGAACTGATGGATTCCGTGGTCCGCTCCGCCGCGATGGACTGGATTGAAACCGATCCCGGCCAAGCCTGGATGAAGGTGCTGTGGACGGGTGCTGAAACCGGCCGCTGGGCGGTATTGCTAAAGTGGAAAAAGGGCTATGTGGCGCCCCCGCATAAACATCTTTCGGCCGCGCACGCCTTTGTGCTTTCGGGCAGGCTTCAGGTGCGCGATGGCACACTTGAAACCGGCGATTACACCTATGAGCCGAACGGCATGGTGCATGGCGCAACGACGGCGCTGGAAGACACCACGTATCTATTCATCTGCGACGGCCCGGTGCTGTATTTTAACGACAATAGTTTTTCAGGCTATCTCGGATGGGAACAGCTTCAGCGCCTGCAACGCAGAGCCAAGACCAAGGCCGCAGCGGAATAGGCTCGCCAGTCCGCCTTCGCTGGGGGCTTCGGCGGACATGTCTGCGGATACTCCGTTTCGGACCCGAAACGGGTGGTGGGTGATGCAGGATTCGAACCTGCGACCCGCTGATTAAGAGTCAGCTGCTCTACCAACTGAGCTAATCACCCCTTCAGAACGAGCGGTGCGTATAACAAAGTGCAGCGATGCTGTCCATCCCGCATAACGGTGGCCGCCTTGCCCCCCCGTTCCGCCTCCAGCAGCGCATTCAGGAACGCGCATAGGTTTTCGGAGTTTGCTGTATTGGGGAGTTCATCGGCCACCTCCATTCAGTAGAACATTCCAGGCTTATCCGGGATCGGCACGGCGCGGTGTATTGAAGCGCTCAGCACCAGTCCAAAACCAAACAACAGGGTCAGCATTGCTGTGCCGCCATATGAAACAAATGGCAGCGGCACGCCAACCACCGGAATGAGCCCCATCACCATCGCCATATTGATAAATGCGTAGAGAAAGAAATTAAGGATCACGCCAAGCACGATCAACCGGCCAAACTGATGCCGCACCCGCATCGCCAGGATATAGCCATAAATAATCACCAGCATAAACAACATCATCAGCCCAACACCCCCCAGCAGACCCAGTTCTTCCGCCAGCATGGTGAAAATAAAGTCCGTGTGCATTTCCGGCAG
>CAMTWQ010000026.1:0-37636 GCA_947085465.1 uncultured Alphaproteobacteria bacterium | reverse complement strand
TTCGCCCAAACGCCGCGCATGGCCATTTCGAGCCTTAACGCATCTGAGTCATAGGCGCGATCGGCCAGCAGCACATTGCCTTCGCCAAGGGTGCCCAGCATATCGGCGGCGCTGCGCCCGTCATGCGCCCGTCCGCAGCCGCCAGAAAATCCCGTTCAGCACTCGCCGGTCGTCCGCGCGCTTTACCCCGCGAACCTTGGTTGGCAGCATCGGCTGAATTACATCCCACTCAAAATCCGTCAGATCAAATCGCGCCATGGCCTGTCTCCCTTCCAGGAAGACACTGAATCATGCTTCAATCGATTTGGGAATCCAGTTTATGGGTATGTGACCTAGAGTTAATTTTCAGCCTCTCCGGTTATACGGATCAACTTCGCAATGTCCGCCGGCAATGGGCTTTCCAGATGTATTTTTTTACCGCTGACCGGGTGGATAAAGCCAAGTGTGGCGGCGTGCAGCGCCTGACGGCCAAGTTCCGCAATGGCCTGGCGTGATGTGGAAGAGAGGGCCTTGCGTTTGCCGCGCGCCGCGCCATAGGCGGGATCACCGATGATCGCATGCCCCAGATGCCCCAAGTGGACACGGATCTGATGCGTTCGACCAGTTTCCAGGCGGCAGCGCACGAGGCTGATTACCGGATCAGCCGGATCACCAAATCTCTGTAATGTCTCATAATTTGTGATAGCGCGCTTGCCGCCATCCTTAAGCACCGCCATTTTCTTGCGGTTGGCGCGGCTGCGCCCAATCTGAGTTTCGATGCGACCAAAGGCAGGATGTGGCGCGCCCCATACTAGCGCCAGATAAATGCGCTGCACCGTGTGCGCCGCGAACTGTGCCGCCAGGCCCGCATGGGCGCGGTCATGTTTGGCCGCCACCAGCAGGCCGCTGGTGTCCTTGTCCAGCCGGTGCACAATGCCAGGCCGACGCACGCCGCCGATGCCTGAAAGCGAGGTTCCGCAATGGGCGAGCAGCGCGTTCACCAATGTATCCTGCCAGTGGCCGGCCGCTGGATGCACGACCATTCCCGCCGGCTTGTCGATAACGATAAGATCGGCATCCTCATAGGCGATACTGAGCGGCAACGGCAGCGCAATGGGTGCGGCTTCCTCTGGTGGGGGCACGCGCAAAATGAATTTTTCACCCTGTTTGACCCGGTATGAAGCGTCATCTATTGTCCGCTCAGAGAGAGTTACCCGCTGATCCGCCAGCAACGCCTGAATGCGGGACCGGCTCAACCCGGCAACCCGGTCGCTGAGCCATTTATCAAGCCGCGCACCGGCCTCGGCGCCGGTGACGGTAAGGATGATCGTAGTTTCTTTAATTGGATGGCTCATGCAAGAACAAGTGACGCAAAACTACCGCGGGCTCAAGACCGCCGTGATAGTTATGGGTGTTTTACTGGTTTTTGGTACGGCGGCGCTTATTGCGGGCCTAATCAATCAAGCCCGCAAGATTAGCCAAGTGATGGATTTGCCGGTGGCGTCGAATGCCGCTAACGCCCCAAATACCGTGCAATTACCACCGGAATTGGCGGGCCATGTGGCGCAGATGACCCAGGATGGGCCACGGCTAAGCCTGCTGGTGGAGCGCAATGGCGTACAAAAGGTCGTGGTTATCGATCTGGCAAGCGGCGCCGTGAAGGTGGTGATTGAGATCGGACGGGCCGGGGCTCCATGAGCGGGCTTAACCTGAGCCGGGCGTTGTTGAGCCGCATCGAAAGCGCGGCGCTCGCGTCGCTGCCCCGGGAATGCTGTGGCCTGCTAACCGGCGCAAAGTCGAAAGATGGTTGGGATGTCGCTGCTGTTGAGCCTAGCCGCAATATCGCGCCCGATGACTGTTGCGACCGGTTTGAGATTGACCCCGCACTTTTGCTCCGTCTACAGAAGGCCGCGCGGGCAGGCGGGCCGCGCATGATTGGCGTCTATCATTCGCATCCGGCAGGCGAAGCGGCGCCCTCGCAGGTTGATCTGGCGCAAGCCTGGCAGACCGGCATGATCTGGCTGATTACGGCGCTAAAGGCTGGGAAGCTGGCGCAGACGCGCGCGTTTTTGCGTGGCGAGAAAAGTTTTGAAGCTGTGCCGCTGAGAATTTGGGAGAACACGCAATGAGCGTTATTTTTACCAGCGATAATCAGGCGCCTGTTGCGCCGCAAATCATGGCGGCGCTGTTAAAAGCCAATGCGGGCAGAGCGGCCTCCTATGGCGCGGATGCAATTACCAGCAGGTTGCAGGCGCAATTTTCAGAAGTGTTCGAAACGGATTTGCGGGTTTTTCCCGTGGTGACGGGAACAGCGGCCAATGCGCTGGCGCTTTCCATGCTCACCCCGCCCTGGGGCACAATTTTTTGCCATCACGAATCGCATATTGCTACGGATGAGTGCGGCGCGCCAGAATTTCATACGTCTGGAGCAAAGCTGCATCTGCTGCCGGGCGATCATGGCCGTCTGCAAACAGATGAACTGGCGCGGTGTCTTGCGGGCATTCAGCCGGGCGATCAGCATCAAACTCAGCCATCCGTCGTAAGCCTTACCCAAGCGACAGAGGCGGGCACGGTCTACCGGCCGGGAGAACTCGCCGCACTATCCGTAATCGCCAAGCGGCATAAACTTTACGTGCATATGGATGGGGCGCGGTTCGCTAATGCGGTCGTTACGCTTGGTTGCTCTCCCGCTGATCTGACATGGCGCGCGGGCGTTGACGTGCTTTCTTTCGGCGCGACCAAGAATGGCGCTCTGGCGGCGGAGGCGGTGGTGTTTTTTAATCCTGAATTGGCTGAGAATTTTCAGTACCGGCGCAAACGGGCCGGGCATCTGGTCTCTAAAATGCGGTTTTTATCGGCGCAGTTAGAGGCGTATTTGCACGGCGGGCTGTGGCTTGAACTTGCCACACATGCAAACCGTCAGGCGCAGCGGCTTGCCCAGGGTTTGCGCGGCGTTGCTGCTGTCAACATTCTGCACCCGGTTGAGGCGAACGAGCTTTTTGTGCACATTCCGCCTTCCATGATTGCAGACCTGCGTGGGCGCGGGTTTGGTTTTGATGTATGGGGAACCGAGGCGGAAGGGATTATCCGGCTGGTGACTGCCTTTGACACGCCGGAATCCGATGTGGATGCGTTTGTGGCTGCGGTTGAGGCTTGCGCCGGTTAGGCGGGCTTGATCAGACGGGCCAGGCGGGCTATTACAGGCGCCCGGCCCGCCAGCGCCAAGTCCCCTTCGTCTAGTGGCCCAGGACGTCGCCCTCTCACGGCGAAAACAGGGGTTCGAGTCCCCTAGGGGACGCCACGCACACTGCCGGATGGTTTTTCCAGTATCTTCACCCCTTCGGCGCGCCCCAGGCGATGAAATGCGGATTGCGGAAGTCAGCTTTGCCGTAGGTAAATGGGGTTCCATCCATGTTCGTGACCTTGCCTCCAGCCGCTGACAATACAGCCTGCCCGGCTGCCGTGTCCCATTCCATGGTGGGCCCATGCCGGGGATAAAGATCGGCCTCGCCCGCCGCCAGCACGCAAAATTTCAACGATGATCCGGCGGCGACGATCTCCTTTACATGATAGGCGGCTAAAAATTCGTCGGTCTTTTTATCGCGGTGCGAGCGGCTAGCGATGACGACAAATCCATCATCGCCTGGGGCGCGGGCCCGGATCAATTTTGGTTCGCTGTCCGGCGTGCGGTTGGCGCCTTGGTGTGGATCGACCCGTTGCTCGTAACAGGCGCCTGGACCAGCGGCGTAGAACATCCGCTGAATAGCCGGCGCATAGACAACCCCAAGCACTGGGAATCCATCACGAATTAGCGCGATATTGACTGTGAATTCGCCGTTTCTATCCAGAAACTCCCGTGTGCCATCCAACGGATCAACCATCCAGAACTGATGCCCAACTTCAGGCAGCCCGCCCGCAGCAGCGAGCTCCTCTGCGATGACCGGAATATTTGGTGTGAGCAGCGTGAGTTGCCCGATAATGTAGTGTTCGGCTTCTTCATCGGCGATGGTTACTGGGGAGTGATCGCTTTTTTTGCGGGTATTCAATTCAGTTTCATAATATTTCATAATGATGCCGCCAGCGGCGATAGCGATATCCCGCACCGCGAGCGTGAGCATTTCTGTATCAGGTGGTGGCTTGTTCACAGTTCGTCCTTTCATAACATTATGATGGCACATGATCACTGCCGCGCCGAGCCGTCAAGCCAGAGCGTTTTTTAGCACATTTTAAAGGGCTCTGGTTAAAACGCCCTGGTCAAAACGCTCTGGCTTTTTTCAACCGCATTTTCAGGCGCCTTTACGGAGTCAAGTGACCCCGTAAAGGCTGAAAATTGCACTAGATTTTAATGTGTTAGAGCAGCTTTCCGCGATTAAGCGGGGTCACTTCGTTACTCCACTTAATCGCGGGCTGCTCTAGGTTAGGAATAGAGCCTATCATCCGGTAAATTAACCGATTGTTAAGCATATCGGCTAAAACATGCAGCTAGACGGCGCCACTTTTCAGGATCGCGGGGGTTACGGCATATGTTGGAAGCGTTTGAGATGGCGTCACTTTTGAGTTCTCGTTTGTGCCATGATCTGGTTAGCCCAATAGGCGCGGTCACGAACGGGCTTGAGGTGCTTGCCGAGGAGACCGAACCGGAAATGCGCGATAGCGCCATGCGGCTGATTACTGAAAGCGCTGATCGTGCGGCGCGCAAGTTGCAATTCGCCCGTCTGGCTTATGGCGCAGGCGGCGGCCCTCAGGCCGTGATTGATATTGGTGAGGCAGGCAGGATAACGGCCGCCATGCTGAATGACATCAAGGTGGCGCTCGACTGGCGATGCAGCTTGCCAACAGCCGGAAGAATGATTTCCAAGCTATTCGTAAATATGGCGTTTCTTGCGGCCGAAGCGTTGCCCCGCGGCGGCAAGGTTACAGCAAACCTGAGTGTGGAAGGGGCCACATCACAGATCAAGGTTCTAGCCGATGGCCCGATGCTGAAACCGATGGCGCAAATGGTTGAAATCGTTAATGGGGATGCGCCACTGGCGGGTTTGGCGCCGCGCGCCGCACAAGCCTATTATACCGGGCTGATCGCTCGCTGCTTGGGCGGTCGCATAGAGATCACCATGAATGGCCAGCAACTGGTGATTGCCGGTGCATTTACTAGCGCATAATGGCGCAGAAATTAGCCTGTGTAGAGGTGATCAAGCTTGGGTTTACTTGATCTTAAGGGCATTGGTTTATCGGTAGCGGGATAAGGCGCTAATCGCGTTCCCACCCATATCCCCGTTCATGGGGCATTGCAGGGCTGCCAGAGATGGATGACTTACTGAGTGAATTCCTGACAGAAACCAACGAGAGCCTTGATGTTATCAATGCCGAGTTGGTGGTGTTTGAGAAAGACCCAAACAACAAGAGTGTGCTCGATAATATTTTCCGCCTGGTTCACACGATAAAGGGGACGTGCGGGTTTCTCGGTTTGCCGCGCCTGGAAGCAGTAGCCCATGCATCGGAAAACATATTGGGAAAATTCCGTGACGGCGCATTGACCGTTTCTGTCGAGGCGGTGAGCCTCATTCTTCAGTCGATTGACACCATCAAGCTTTTGATGGCGGAGCTTGAAGCAAACGAATGCGAAATGGCGGGTGATGATCAGGAATTAATTGATCAGCTAAATCACATTGCTTCCGGCAAGTCTCTGGCGCCAATAACAGAGACCCCTGCCGCAGGAGCAACATCAGCGAAAGATTCTCAGGATGCCCAGGATGCGGGGGCAATCAAACCGCTGGTTGATCGGCCATTACGCCCAGGTGAGGTTTCGCTTGAGGATCTTGAGGCGGCGTTTAATTCAGCGCCTGGCCCGGATGAGGTGCAAGACGCTATACCGGTAACAGCACCAGTATTGCAGACGCCGCCGAAAGCTGAACCAGCCGCAGCTCCAATTAAAAGCAGCGTTGCGGATGATGCATCACCGGAAAAATCAGCGGAATCGTCCGTTTCAAATCAGTCTGTGCGGGTATCTGTCGACTTGCTTGAAGATCTGATGACTGTCGTTAGTGAGCTGGTTCTGACCCGAAATCAATTGATGCAGCTTGTCCGTCAACAGGAAGATAGCGATTTTAATTTGCCCTTGCAGCGCCTGAATCTGGTCACGACAGAGTTGCAGGAAGGCGTAATGAAAACCAGGATGCAGCCTATCGGGAACGCCTGGCAAAAACTGCCGCGTATTGTCCGGGATCTTTGCCATGAATTAAACAAGAAAATCGATCTGCAAATGATCGGTGCGGACACCGAGCTTGACCGTCAGGTTCTAGAATTGATCAAGGATCCGCTTACGCACATGATCCGAAACTCGGCTGACCATGGTTTGGAGCAGCCTGAGAAGCGGATCGCAGCGGGTAAGCAGCCGGTTGGAATTATCAAGCTGAACGCATTCCATGAAGGCGGCCATGTCATCATCAAGATATCAGATGACGGCGCCGGGTTGAATCTTGAACGCATCAAGCAAAAGGTGATATCAGGCGGACTTGTCAGCGAATCAGAAGCGGATAGTCTATCCGAGCAGCAGATCGCCAACTTTATATTTAAGGCGGGGCTATCCACGGCGGAGCAAGTTACTAGCATTTCTGGTCGCGGCGTTGGCATGGATGTGGTGCGCAGTAATATTGAAAAAATAGGCGGCACCGTTGATGTGCGTACAACTCCAGGCAAGGGGTCTGTATTCACAATTAAAATTCCTCTTACTCTGGCGATCGTGTCCGCACTAGTGGTTGAAGCAAGCGGAGAGCGGTTTGCCATGCCTCAACTCAGCGTTATAGAGCTGGTGCGCGCGTCTGATAATTCGGAGCATCGCATAGAGCGTTTGAAGCAATCGCCCGTACTCAGGTTGCGCGAGCAATTATTGCCGCTCGTCTATCTTAGTGATGTGTTGCAGATGCAAAACAGGTTGGGCGCAGGAGATGCGGGCGTGAGTGCCGAGGCCCGGAAAAATGACGAATATGTGGTAGTTACTCAAGTGGGAAATTTCCGATTCGGCATTGTTGTTGACCGGGTTTTTGACACCGAAGAAATTGTAGTAAAGCCAGTTGCTCCCATCTTGCGGGATATTTCTGTTTTCTCCGGGAATACTATTCTGGGTGATGGCCGGGTCATTATGATCCTTGATCCAAACGGCATTGCTGAATCCTGCGGAAATATTAGGGATGGGCAAGAGGAGGAAGTTCTTGAATCAGCTAGTATTACAGAAAAGAGCAAAAAAATTTCCTTGCTGGTTTTCCGCGCGAGCGGCGCGGAGCCAAAAGCTGTGCCATTGTCTCTTGTTGCGAGGCTAGAGGAAATAGATTGCACCGAGATAGAGCACTCGAATGGCAGAGATGTGCTGCAGTACCGCGGACAGTTGATGCCGCTTGTCCGCGTTCCCGGATATGCCGAAATTAGAACCCAAGGCAGGCAGCCATTACTCGTCTTCACAGATGGACAGCGCACAATGGGCCTGGCTGTTGATGAAATTGTGGATATTATCGAAGACGAACTGAAAATTGAGCTTCACTCGGAAACCGCTGGCCTGCTTGGCACAGCAAGCATTGGGGGCGTAGCAACTGAAGTAGTTGATATCAGCCATTATCTGGTGGAAGCGTTTACTGACTGGTTTAACGAGAGCCGTAAAAACCGGGCGAAGAAGATCCAGCACGCCTTGCTCGTTGATGATAGCCCGTTCTTCCGCAATATGTTGTCGCCGCTCATTGCCAGCGCTGGTTATCAGGTTACCACTGTTGAAAACGCCGAAGCGGCGCTTGCGCTGCGTGACAAGGGCATTGTCTTTGATGTGATAATCAGTGACATCGAAATGCCTGGCATGAACGGCTTTGAACTCGCCACAATGATTCGAAAAGACGACAGATGGGGACAAGTGCCCATCGTTGCGATTTCTTCAAACGGCACAGAAGCAGACTTTGAGCGCGGCCGCGAGGTGGGCTTTACCGACTATGTGGTGAAAATGGATCGGGGCGCGTTGCTGCGCAGTCTAGCCGAAAATGTGATAATACACGGAGAAGCTGCATGAGCATGCGAACAGACAACAATGAGAATGTAAGCGGGTTAACGTCTGATGCGATGAATGCCGATTATGTTTCACTGGTGGTGGCTGATCAGTTGTTCGGTATTCCCGTGCTGAATGTTCATGACGTGTTTTCCCCAAAAAATCTGGCATATGTTCCCATGGCTCCTCTTGAAGTGGCGGGTGTGCTAAATTTAAGGGGACGTATTGTTACCGCCATCGATTTGCGCCATCGTCTTGGGTATCCACCCCGTAGTGCTGGCGATACGAAAATGGCTGTAGTGATAGAGCATCACGGGGAGCCGTACAGCCTTCTTATAGATTCCGTTGGCGAGGTGTTGAGCCTGTCCGAGTCATTGTTTGAGCGAAATCCCATAAATCTTGATCAGCGATGGCGCGATTTTTCCGAGGGCGTTTACCGGCTTGAAAATCAGCTAATGGTGGTTTTGCAGCTAAGTAAAATTATAAATACCAGCAATGGGGCAAAGGCGGCCTGACCGCGAGTTAAGGCACAGCTAGGAGTAACTGAAATGAAGTCTTGTCTAATTGTTGATGATTCGCGCGTCATACGAAAGGTGGCGCGACAGATTCTTGAAGAGTTGAAGTTTCATACTGCGGAAGCGGCCGATGGTCGTGCGGCGCTGGATTATTGTTTGGCGCAAATGCCTGATGCAATATTGCTTGATTGGAATATGCCGGTAATGAATGGCATCGATTTCCTGCGCCAGTTACGGAAAGAAAAGGGGGGAGCTGTTCCGGTTGTTGTTTTTTGCACCACGGAAAACGACATAAAGCACATTACCGAGGCAATTCAGGCCGGCGCCAATGAATACATTATGAAGCCCTTTGACCGCGAAATAATCGAAACAAAATTTGTCGAAGCCGGTCTTGTCTAAACTTACCAGCGGCTTGGAAAGGAATTCAAATGGCTGTTGTTGGTAAGGCTGTTATAGAAAATAGCGTAAATAAACCGCATCTAGGGCCCTACCGCATTATGCTGGTTGATGATTCTGCCGTCATTCGCGGCATGATGACGCGGTGGCTTTCAGCGGATGCTGATTTTGAGATTGTGGCTTCATGCCACAATGGCGCGCATGCTGTTCAACATATCACCGCCAGTGGTGCGGAAATCGTCATCCTTGATATTGAAATGCCGGAAATGGACGGGTTAACGGCCCTGCCGCTATTGATCAAGAAGGCGCCAGGATTGCAGGTTATCATGGCGTCGACCCTGACACGGCGGAATGCCGATATTAGCATGCGGGCGCTTTCGCTTGGGGCAGTTGACTATATTCCAAAACCTGAATCAGCGCGTAGCGGCACGGCGTCAGCGGATTTTCAACGTGATTTAATTCAGAAACTCAAGCTTCTCGGCGCACGATTGAGGCGGCGTACAGGCAACGGCAAAGTAATTTCTTCTTTGGCGCCGACGCAATTTTCTGCCGGGAAATCCCCAAAATCAAAAGTGATATCGCTTCGCAAACCATCAAGCCTGCGGCCAGAGATTATAGCCATTGGCAGTTCGACTGGCGGTCCGCAAGCGCTGTTCACTTTGCTATCGGGCCTTGGGAAAGCCATAAACGTTCCAATAGTAATAACGCAGCATATGCCGCCGACGTTCACCGCAATCTTGGCGGAGCATATACAAAGCTTGACTGGCATCCCCGCGCGCGAAGCGATGACGGGTGAGGTGGTGAAGCCGAATCAGATATTGGTTGCGCCAGGTGATTTTCACATGAGATTGGAGCGGTCTGGTACAGACAAAGTAATAAAACTAGACAAGAGCCCGCCGGTAAATTTCTGCCGTCCTGCTGTTGATCCGATGTTTACCAGCATTGCGGGAATTTATGGCCGGACGGCGCTTGGAGTGGTGCTTACCGGCATGGGGCATGACGGGCGCCAAGGGGGGCAATGTATTGCCGATGCTGGCGGCAGCATTCTTGCGCAGGATGATGAATCAAGTGTTGTTTGGGGGATGCCTGGCGCTGTGGCGGAGGCTGGTTTGTGCTCTGCTGTTGTGCCTTTGTCTGAAATGGCGCCGCTTATCAAGCGTTATTTGCAGGGGATAAGCTTATGAATGCAGATGACTTTGATTATTTGTGCGGCTTCCTCAAGAAAAGCTCAGGGCTGATACTTAAATCGGATAAAATGTATCTGGTCGAGAGCCGTCTTTTGCCAATAGTTCGCGCACGCAAACTAGATGGATTGGAAACGCTGGTCCGCAATCTGCGTTTTGGCGCGGATAGCAAGTTGATCCAAGACGTTATGGAGGCGATGACGACAAACGAGTCGTTTTTTTTCCGCGATAAGACACCGTTCGATAGTTTGCGAAATGAAATTTTACCAAAATTCGCTCAAACACGCAAAACCCGGAAACAGTTAAGCATTTGGTCGGCTGCGTCATCGACGGGGCAGGAGCCTTATTCGATCGCTATGGTGTTAAAGGACATGCAGGCTTTGCTGGGCGGTTGGCATTTTGATATCGTGGGCACGGATATTTCTAAAGAAGTTTTGGAAAAAGCCCGCGCCGGCATATATAGCCAATTTGAAGTGCAACGCGGATTGCCGATTCAGATGCTGATCAAGCATTTCAAGCAAATTGGTGAAATGTGGCAAATCGAACCAGCTATTCGTGCAATGGTGAAATTTAAGGAATGCAATTTATTGGCGGACTTTAAGGGGCTGGGCCAATTCGATGTTATTTTCTGCCGCAACGTGCTGATCTATTTTGATCAGGAAACGAAAAAAAATGTGCTGGAACGGATGGCGGCCATGATGCCCCATGACGGCGTTCTCATGCTTGGCGCTGCGGAAACGGTTGTCGGTTTGACGAATAAGCTTGTCGCGGTCAAAGGGCTGCGCGGTGTTTATGCCAAGCCGGAGTCGACAGGCCTGTCCGGTGCGGCGCCCTTTGCTGATGTTGCCACCAGGCCGGCACTGGCGGTTCGTGCGGCTGCATCCAACTGACGGTAAGGAAAAACGCGCCAGGGCTTGTGCCTGACGCGCTGCGGATTTTGTGAAAGTTATAGTTGTATCGCAGACAATCCAGTTAGGCCGCTTTTTCCTTCGTGGTCTTGGCCTCGCCATCTGAATCACGCAGCACATAACCGCGTCCCCATACGGTCTCAATGTGATGTTCGTCACCGGTCGCAGCAGCAAGTTTCTTACGCAGCTTGCAGATGAAAACATCGATGATTTTTAGCTCAGGCTCGTCCATGCCGCCGTACAAATGGTTGAGGAACATCTCTTTAGTAAGGGTAGTTCCCTTGCGCAAGGACAGTAATTCGAGCATTGCATACTCCTTGCCCGTCAGGTGCACGCGGTTCCCATCGACCTCAACAGTCTTCGCATCGAGATTTACCGTCAGCTTACCTGTTTTGATGACGGATTGGGCATGGCCTTGAGAGCGGCGCACAATCGCATTGATGCGCGCGACCAGCTCTTCTTTATGAAAGGGTTTGGTCATGAAGTCATCAGCGCCGAAGCCGAGGCCCTGAACCTTCGATTCTATGTCAGAAAGCCCTGTCAGTATCAAAATGGGCGTTTTAACTTTGGCCAGGCGCAGTTTCTTCAATACATCGAAGCCGCTCATGTCCGGCAGATTAAGATCCAGCAAGATAATGTCGTAATCATAGAGCTTGCCAAGATCCATACCCTCTTCACCAAGATCGGTTGTGTAGAGGTTAAACCCCGCCTGGCTGAGTATCAACTCTATCCCTTGGGCGGTTGCGCTGTCATCTTCGATAAGCAGAACTCTCATTTATCTACCTTCCCTTTTCGAGTTTGGTTAATGGCAACGTAAAACAAAAAGGTTAAAAAAGGTTAATAACAATTGAGATTCTGGCGCCTTTGTAATTTATTTTTTAATACACTGAATCTTTCAGGCCACAGTAACGCCAGCGCGGAGTGCATAAAACGGCAAATCTTGTCATTTTTACTGGCCTTTAAGTGATTTCGCCGATAGTGCTCCTGGGAATTAACGAAGCTAGCTTTTAGGGCAGACAGGTTTGCAATCACTTATTTCTGCAATGGGACGGATGCAGCCCTACCATTATTATGGCCGGGTGGTTAGCATTCAGGGGCTGCTCATCGAAATCAGCGGGTTTCTTCAGCATTTGAGCATTGGCTCACGGCTTCGCGTTAGGGCGCGGGATGGCCGCGCTGTCGACTGCGAAGTGGTGGGGTTTCGGCAGGAACGGGCCTTATGCATGCCATTCGGCGCTATTGAGGGGATAGGGCTGGGGTGCCAGGCCTCGGTAATGGATCATGATCCGGTCATCCGGCCCTCTAATGCGTGGCTTGGCAGGGTGCTTAACGCCATGGGCGAGCCGATTGACGGTAAAGGGCCTTTGAGCGAGGGCCCGACGGCATATAAGCTGCGCGCCAGTCCGCCACCGGCGCATGCTAGGCAGAGTGTTGGTGCAAAAATCAATCTGGGCGTCCGGGCGCTGAATAGTTTTATTACCTGCTGCCGCGGGCAGCGAATGGGTATTTTCGCCGGCTCAGGCGTCGGAAAATCGGTTCTTCTCTCGATGCTAGCCAAACATACGGAATCGGATGTTTCTGTGGTCGGGCTTATCGGCGAACGCGGACGAGAGGTGCAGGAGTTTATAAAAGAAAATCTGGGTGAAGAGGGATTGGCGCGCTGTGTGGTGATTGTCTCCACATCAGATGAGCCGGCGCTGATGCGGCGACAAGCGGGATATCTGACGATGGCGGTTTCGGAATATTTCCGCGACCAGGAATTGGATGTTCTGTGTTTGATGGATTCGGTGACGCGTTTTGCCATGGCGCAACGTGAAATCGGCCTGTCAGGCGGAGAACCGCCGGCCAGCAAAGGCTATACCCCAACAGTTTTCGCGGAATTGCCGCGCCTGCTGGAACGGGCAGGGCCTGGAACCGGCAAGGGAACAGTGACGGGCCTGTTCACAGTCCTTGTCGAGGGCGATGATCATAATGAACCGGTGGCGGATGCGGTGCGGGCCATACTTGACGGGCATATTGTTCTGGACCGGGCCATTGCCGAGCGCGGCCGTTACCCGGCAATCAATATCTTGCGTTCGATATCGCGCACCATGCCAAAATGCAATACGATAGCACACACTGATTTGATTCAGCGCGTGCGGCAATTGCTCGCAGTTTATGAGGATATGGCCGAAATGGTGCGTCTAGGCGCCTACCGGCCTGGCGCAGATACCGCGGTTGATGAAGCGGTCCGGCTTTTTCCAGTGATCGATCATTATCTGGCGCAGAAACCAGATGAATATACAGATTTTG
Organism: uncultured Alphaproteobacteria bacterium; assembly: GCA_947085465.1. Classification (GTDB taxonomy): domain Bacteria; phylum Pseudomonadota; class Alphaproteobacteria; order UBA11222; family UBA11222; genus CAMTWQ01. The sequence goes on along the minus strand of CAMTWQ010000026.1, from coordinate 24,339 downwards.
ATATTGGGTTTTCGCAATTGGAGGATTTGCTGTCCTCACCCATTCTTAAAACGGGATGAATTAGGATGTTACATCTATGAAAGTCCGGCAATCATTAATCCGGTTGCATAAATGGCAGGTGGACGAGCAACGTAAATACTTATCTGGGCTTCTGTTATTGAAAAGCGAATTACGGGGTAAGGTTTCTGTGCTGGATGCGAGTGTCGCCCAAGAGCAGATAACCGTGCGCCGTTCAATGAGTAATGAGGACGGGCTTGGATTTGGCTACGGGCAATTTGCGCGCGTCAAAATTGAACAACGGGAAAAGCTTATTCAATCCATTGCATCGCTTGAGGTTCGCATCACGGCAGCTGAAGATGCCGTTGCAGAAGCCTTCAAAACCTTGAAACGGCAGGAAATCGCGGCGGAAAATCAGGCTAGGCGTGCCGCGGTGGAGGATAACCGTAAAGCGCAAATCGTCACAGATGAGCAAGCGCAGCAGTCCTATGAACGCAAGCGCGCCACCTCTTAATATGCTTCCTCCAAACTCAGCCGATTAATCTGCGCGGCTCGGTTAAGCGCAGCCCCTCGGCAATGGCAAGCACATGTTTGCCCGCGGTGCTTTGCGGATACCGGCTCAAAATCGGGGCTTGCGCGCGGATTGACTGGCTTACATGTTTATCACGCACAATATATCCCGCCATTTTCGGAGTGAACTTGAGAAAATGCTCACATGCGCGCAACAGGCTGCCATAGGTGCGCTCCGCCTCTCCGCGCCCATCCGCCATATTGACGATGATTCGAATATCCATTTCGGGATGCCGTGTGGCTAATAACTTGATGCAGGCATATGCATCCGTGATCGAATTTGGATCATCCGTTACAACAACCAGCACTTTACCGGTCATCCCAAACAGCGGGGCCATATGGCTGTTCATGCCGGCCGCCAGATCGACAATGACGTGATCGTATTGCACTGAGATCCGGCTAAGCTCCTGACACAGCATTTCGATCTGTTTGCGGCTCATGCTATCGAGCGATCCGGAACCGGACCGGCCAGCCAGAACATCAAATCCAGAGCCGGTTAATGGTGGCGCTGGATTATTTATATCCCAGGATGGCGCGCCCCCCTCGAAAGCGGTTATCGCATCGGCCAGTTTCACCCTGCCTGCAATCACATTCGCAAGATCGCGGGCGGGCGACATGGCAAGCTGGACATCGACATTAGCTAATCCCAGGTCACCGTCGACCAGCAGAGCGCGGAATCCGGAATGTGCGAATGTGTGCGCTAAGGTGATTGAAAACCATGTCTTGCCGACGCCGCCTTTTCCAGAGGCGACCGCGATCATATTTCGCAACCGTTGCGGGCGGGCTGGTGATGCGGCTGGCGCTCCCGGCGCCAACAAGATTTTGGCGGGGGACGTGAGGGAAGTCTCCTCGTTCATGATGAAGCTTGCTCCATAGCTTTGAATGAATCGTGTTCGAACGGATCTTCAAGGAATATCCGCGCTAGCGCCGTCGGCGTGATGGGCGCTAATCCGTCCGCGATAAAGGGGGTGATGCTGACATGGTGCAGTGTTAGTGCGCCAGTTTCCATGGCGCTCAGGATGCTGCCCAGGCGCCGTGTGGTGTCGAGGCGGGTAATGATTAGGCCGCGCACGCCCAGGCCAGCGAACAGATTTACGATTTCGCAGGCCTCCGCCGCGTCACCACCCGCAGATAGCACTAGCACCGGATCAACGTCAGCAGCCATGACGAATGACTTAAGCTCGTGCAGTTCGGTAAGATTGAATGGCGAAGTTCCCTGAGTATCGATATAGCAGGCCGTATTTTTAGGCCGCGCCTCCAGCAATTGCGCCAAGGCCTCGCCACTATCCGCAGTAAATAGCGGCCGCTGCATAATCTCTGCATACGCACTAAGCTGTGCAGCGCCGCCAGTGCGCACGACATCGGTGCTGATTAACATGATGTCATTGCCATTGAGCAGCGAACGGGCGGCAAGCTTGGCTGTGGTAAGTGTTTTTCCAGCGCCAGCAGGCCCAATCAGTAAAATTGGGCGCTCGGGCTGATAAGGCAATGGGGAAAATCCGTACCGGGCGTCAAAAGCAGCGCTTAACGCCAGCAATGCATCGTCATTTGCATTTCCAAGCGTTTGCATCAATGGTGCGGTAATTGCTTCCGGCGCGCGATGGAAGGTAAGCGCATCGAAAATTTGTGCATGCGCAGAATCATATTCCATGCCTTCATCGCATGCCCATGGGTTATGCGCGCCAGCGGCAAGCGCAATATCATTATTATTCGCAATATTTTCCGTGGGATGTTCAATCGCCGCCCGCAAGGTTACTTGCCCGCTGGCGTTGTGTTCGGTGTTTAGAATAAGCGCGCCAGGACCCATGCTTGCACGCAGCCGCACCATGGCGGTTTCCATATCTGGCGCTGTAAAGGTTCTAAAACGCACGTTGCTTTCCGTATTCAAATTAATCCGACAGTGCGGATACGCGCCTGCGGATGAATTTCGTTCTGTGATAATACTGTTGTTTGCGGGCGGAACCGCTCAATGATCGAACGCACAAAGGGGCGCACCATCGGGCTGGTCAATAACACCGGTGACTGCCCCTCATCAGCGGCCTGATCGAACTTTAGCCGTACTTCGCCGATAAACTCCTGCAAACGGCTCGGCGCCATGGCTAATTGCCGGTCATCCCCCTGGCCTATAAGAGCCTCTGCAAACGCCTGTTCCCATTCCGGCGACAGGCTGATTAGTGGTACGAAGCTATTATGACCCATGTTGGCGTGGCATATTTGGCGTGACAAACGGGAACGCACATGCTCTGTCATCGCACCAGTATTCTGTGTGAAGCCAACCGCTTCGGAGACGCCTTCCAATATCCCCGGCATATCACGGATTGAAACCCGCTCGGAAAGCAGGGATTGCAAAATGCGCTGCAATCCAGACAGCGTAATTTGTGTTGGCACAAGATCATCCACAAGTTTCTGATGAGCGCTTGGAAGATCATCAAGTAACTTGCGCGTTTCAGCATAAGACAGCAGCTCTCGCATATTCTGCTGCACAATCTCAGTTAGATGGGTAGTGATAACCGTGGCGGGATCAACTACTGTATATCCACGGAATGAAGCTTCTTCGCGCAGGGTCTCGTCAACCCACATGGCTGGAAGGCCAAATGTGGGTTCGCGTGTTTCAACCCCTGGAAGATCAATCGGCATGCCTTTTGGATCCATAACCATAAGATGTCCCAGCTTTAACTCACCTAAGCCGGCCTCTACTTCTTTAATTCGAATGTGGTAGGCATTCGCAGGCAGCTGAATATTGTCAAGAATACGAACTGGCGGCATGACAAAACCCATGTCGGAAGCAATTTGCCTGCGCAACGCTCGTATCTGATCCGTTAGCGGATGATTTTTTGAATCATTGATAAGCGGCAACAGGCCATAACCCAGCTCAAGCCTGATATCATCCATCGCGAGCGCAGTCTGAATCGGCTCGTCGGTTTCCGGCTTGATGAGCGATTGGCGAACTTCTTCGGCAGTGGTTTGCTCACGCGTCAATTGCGCCTGGCTAACCTTCCACGCAAGCCATCCAGAACCGCCGGAGAGTGCTAAAAATGGCAACATCGGTATCCCGGGAAGCAACGCCATGGCGCCGAGTAGCGCGGAGGAAAGGCCTAGCGCCTGCGGGTAACCTGACAATTGCTTAAACAGCACTTTATCAGTTGCACCGGAAAGACCTGCTTTTGAAACAAGCAAGCCAGCGGCGGTGGAGACAATCAAGGCGGGAATTTGCGTCACCAGGCCATCGCCCACCGTCAAAATGGTATAACTTGCTCCCGCTTCAGCGAAGCCAAGCCCCTTTTGCGCTACGCCGATAATGATGCCGCCAATGATATTGATAAAAACAATCAACAATCCGGCGATTGCATCCCCCCGGACGAATTTGGCCGCGCCATCCATGGCTCCAAAAAATGAGGATTCATCCTCAATTTCTTTCCGCCGCAATTTGGCGGAGGCTTCATCAATCAGGCCCGCGCTGAGATCTGCGTCAATCGCCATTTGCTTGCCTGGCATGGCGTCCAGGCTGAATCTTGCCGCAACTTCTGCTATGCGGCCTGAACCTTTAGTGATGACGACAAAATTTACAATCATCAAAATCGAAAAAACTATGACGCCGATGACGAAATTGCCTTCCATAACGAAATTGCCAAAGGCCTCGATCACATGGCCCGCGGCGTCAGGGCCTGTATGACCTTCGCCAAGAATTAATCTTGTGGATGCAAGATTTAGCGATAGCCGCAACATGGTCGCAATCAGCAAAACCGTCGGAAAAGCGCTAAATTCAAGCGGTTTTTCGATAAATAACGAAGTCATCAAAATTAAAACTGAAAATGTAATCGATAGAGCAAGCGCAAAATCAAGTAGCCAGGCGGGCAGGGGAAGCACCAGTACCATCAATAAGGCAATGACGCATAGAGCCAGTGCTATATCGCCGCGCAAGGCGGATGAGCGGATGCCGGTAATTAAACCGGCAAAAGTAAATCCTGCGGCTGGTTGCATGCTTGCGTCAGCCATTAAGCATGCCCGTGGCGCCTGAATGTCTGATCAGGCGCCTCACGCAGGTAAATGGCCAAAATCAACTTGTCCTGGGGCAGGCGATGGAATGGCCGCGCCAGAATCACGGTAAGCATGCAGCTTATTGCGCAAAGTGCGTATTGATATTCCAAGTATATTTGCGGCGTGCGTACGGTTACCAAGACAATGATGCAGCGTGTTCAATATTAAATCCTGCTCAACATCGGCAACGGTGCGGCCAACCAGGCCGCGCGCAGTAACTTCTGCGGTTGAGGCGGCCATGGCGGCTGAATCCATCGCTCTGCCGGAAAACTGTGGTGATGTGCCATCTGGCAGCACGATTACCGATGGCTCAATTTCCGTCTCGTGCGACAGAAGCAGGGCGCGGTGAATCGTGTTTTCAAGTTCACGCACGTTTCCCTTCCATTGGTGGCTTTGTAGAAGCCGCATGCTTTCAGGCGCCAGCACTTTATGCGGCAAGCCATTTGCCTTGGCGTACTTGCTGACAAAAAAATCCGCCAAGGCGCTAATATCGGCTGGCCTGTCACGCAATGGCGGGATCACCAAATTCATGACATTTAGCCGGTAAAATAGATCTTCGCGGAAACTGCCATCCAATACGGCCGCTTGCAGGTTCCGGTTGGATGTTGCAATCACTCTAATATTTACTTTGACGGATTTGCCGCCGCCGATACGGTCGATTTCGCGCTCCTGCAATGCCCGCAGGAGTTTAGCTTGCAGGCGGACATCGATCTCGCTGATTTCATCAAGCAGCAAGGTGCCGCCGTTGGCTTCCTCAAACTTACCAATCCGGCGCGCAACTGCGCCGGTAAAGGCGCCCTTTTCATGACCGAACAGCTCGGATTCCAGCAAATTTTCTGGAATGGCTGCGCAATTCACTGAAATAAACGGCATATCGGCCCGTTTTGATTTGCGATGAACATATCGCGCCATTACTTCTTTGCCTGTGCCGGATTCACCGGTTATCAGGATGCTTGCCTCGCTTGGCGCTATTTGATCGGCTAGGCGGAGAATTGCCGCCAGCGCTGGATCTGCATATATAAGCTTGTGCGTTTCATTTGATATTGCTTCGAGGATGGCGGCAATTAAGTCGGCGTTTGGCGGCAGCGGGATATATTCTTTTGCCCCGGCCCGGATGGCGTTTGCGGCTTGATCACCATTTGCGTTAATGCCGCATGCGGCAACGGGCACATGAATATGTTCTGCGCTTAACTGCTGCACGAGTCCGGCAATATCGAGATTTACATCAACCATCAGCAAGTCAGCGCCACGGCCGCTGCGCAGGGAGGCGATGGCTTCCGAAATGGAAGCGCAAGTAGATACCTTGGCGCCTCGGTCCATCGCCATTTTTGAGGCTGTGCCAATCTCACCACTCATATCACCAATTATGATAACGCGCATTTTAGTCTCCTTGTGCCTGCCTTACTTAAAATAGCTCACGCGATCCGCAGGCGGGAGGATCGCATTTATCAATGATTCCAAACGCCGAGGATTTTCCTGCCGGCCGATGGAAACAACGCAAAGCGTATACACATTCATTAACAAGGCTTCGACATGTGAGTTGCGCTCAAGCTTTGATGCGAGCGGGGCAAGAACCATGTTCGACAATACAGCGCCATAAAATGTGGTAAGCAACGCCAGAGCCATGGCAGGGCCGATTGTTTCGGGCCGTTGCAAGTTGCCAAGCAATTGCACCAATCCGACAAGCGTTCCGATCAAGCCCATGGCGGGCGCCACTTCTGCGGCCCGGCGCAATACGCCAGCGCTGCGGCTATGACGATTGGACATTGCCGACACCTCCTGCCGCAACAGGCGCTCGATTTCATCAGGCGCTGCGCCATCAAGAATCATCGTTAAACCCTTTTGTAAAAAAGGCCTGCCATCGAGTGGTTTAATCAATTTCTCGATTTCCTTACCGCCACCCTGCCGGCGGGCGCGCTCAGCTAGCTCTATTACCTCGCGTGCTGTTTCTTGCACATTCTCGCGCTGGCGGAATAAAGTTTGCTGGATAGACCTTTGGGCGCCCAATAATTCAGACATTGAAAACGATGTCATCGTCGTGGCTATGGTGCCGCCAAAAACAATCAGAATCGAAGGCCAATCCAGGTAAGCGCCCACAGTGCCGCCGGCCACCATCGCTATTAAAATTAATGCGAATCCACCGCCAAGCCCAAATATGGTTGCAAAGTCCATGTTACACGCTATCGCCCTTAATGATTTCAGTCATGGTGACGCCAAGGCGTTCTTCAATTACAACAACTTCACCACGCGCAACCAGGCGGTTATTAACGAAAATATCAATGGCTTCACCTACTTTTCGGTCAAGTTCGATTATAGTGCCAGGCCCTAGTTTCATCAGTTGACTGACTTCTAGAAATGTTTTGCCGAGAACAGCGGAAACATTGACGGGAATATCGAATACTGGCTCCAGATCGCTGGCGCTTCGAATTTCAGACTCATTGGAATCTGCTGGCCTGGCGTCTAATTCAGATGAGACCAGGCTAGTTGTTTTTTCAGCCTCCAGGTCTTCAAGTTCTATTTCAGTGTTTTCACTCATGATCTGATACCTTGGATTGTGTCAGAGAATTGCTAAGGTTATTTTCCAGCACATCTTCCTGACGTTGCGTGTTTTCAATGTAACTGGCGATAAGCGAGCTTATTTCATCTGATAATTCGGGAGATCGGCATGAGACGCCGCCATCGGCCCATTCGATACGGCTATATGCGCCCTGCATGTCTGGATCGCCAATGATGACAATACGGCCAGGATATCCGGCCAAATTCGCGGCTGTATCAATCCTGGTTTTTAAACCGGGCACCAAATGATTACTCGCGCGAATAACAATTCTTGGCTCGGCGGCCAAACTTGAAACGCAGGCTTTAAAGAGCGTTTCAATTTCCGCGTATGGCTCCCTTTCCATTAAGGCGGGGGTTAGTAAATTTGCAATCGTCAACGCCAGATCGGCAGCGTGTGATCTTGCCGATGACATATGCAAGGCAACTTGCTCATGTAATAACGAATATTGATGCGTAATATCCTGCAACGAGGCTGCACATTTATTTTCGATTTTTTCAAGCGTGGCGGCCTCACCGGCATTAAATCCCTCAGAAAACGAAGCAGCCTGTATTTCATGTATTTGCTGCTCTGTGAGCACGCGTTTCAGCGGCGCAGTTTCTCTATTTTTAGACTTGTCAGAGCTTCGCGGCTGCAAACTCTGAAAATTAAATTTTATTGCATCTGTCATTGGTTTTGCAATCTCTAGCATTAATAAATTAACTCGTCGTCGCTGTTGCCGTCCGCAATCATGATTTCACCTTTCGCAGCCAAATCCTTGGCGAGCGTCACCATTGCCATCTGCGCTTCGTCAACTTCGCTAAGCCGCACCGGTCCCATTGCTTCCATATCCTCACGCAGGATTTTACCGGCGCGTTCAGACATGTTGGAAAAAAACAGATCGCGCAGGCTATCCGAAGCGCCTTTAAGCGCTAGTCCCAGCTTGCTCTTGTCAAAATTACGAAGCAGTGTTTGCACACTTCCGGGATCGAGCTTGCCCAGATCTTCAAATGTAAACATCAAGGCGCGAATCCTCTCTGCTGATTCACGATTACGCTCTTCCAAAGAGCTTAAAAAACGCGCCTCCGTCTGCCGGTCAAAATTATTAAAAATTTCCGCCATCATTTCATGCGGGTCCCGCCGGTTTGTGCGGGCAAGATTATTCATGAATTCGGTGCGGAGCGTGCTCTCTACTTTATCCAGGATTTCCTTTTGCACAGCTTCCATGCGGAGCATGCGTATGATTACCTCTTGTGAAAAATCTTCTGGAAGCGCTGCCAAAACGCGTGCAGCATGATCGGGTTTCACTTTGGTCATGACGACCGCAACCGTCTGCGGGTATTCGTTTTTTAAAAAACTCGCAAGGACTGTTTCATTCACGTTGCCAAGCTTATCCCACATGGTGCGTCCCGCTGGGCCGCGAATTTCATCCATTATTCCAGCAACGCGATCAGGGTCGAGAAGATTTTTTAACAGACGCTCAGTTCCCTCATATGATCCGACAACCGATCCAGTTGATGAAAGCCTGGAAACAAATTCATGCAACAGTTTTTCAACAGTGTCCGACGACACCTGGCCCAGATGCGACATGCTTTGAGAAACTTCTCGAATTTCTTCATCATCCATCATTTTCCAAAGCGGACCGCCATGCTCTTCACCCAACGCCAGCATGATAATGGCGGCTTTCTCGGGCCCTTCAAGATTTCGCACGTCTTGTTTTGCCATATGTCAAATCACTCCGGAATTATGATTGGTCATGTAACCATGTGCGCATGATTGCTATGGCTTCTTCGGGATGGCGTTCGACAACTTCACCCACCCTGCGGATGGATGAAGCTTTTACTTGCCCCTCAATTTTAGAAATATCAATCATGGATTCGATTTGATTCGGGCTTGGCAATTGTGAGGGGCTTGGATAGTCCGGATGGTCAGGGATCGTTGCCTGCTGAGAATAACCTGATGTGTTTGCAATCTGACCCGTTTGAGGGCCGGTAATTTGCGCCATGATTTGATCGCCGCCTGGCCCAGTTAGTGCGGGTGTCAAAATGTTGCCGCCGCCTGGACCTGATTCTAGCAAGCGCATTATCAATGGGCGGAAGACAAACAGAACGGTAAGCAATGCTATGATAGCGAGCACGCCATTCTCCGTTAGACGCATCCAATCGCTTTTTTCCAATCCCAAAAGCGGTTCTGAAATTTCTTCGGCAGGCGGCAGTTCCAGTTCTGAGAAGCGGAGATTGATAATGCGCACTTCATCGCCGCGTTTTTCGTCGAAACCGATGGCCGTGCGCACCAGATCTTCAATCTGTTTCAATTCTTCCGCTGACCTAGGCTCGTAAATCTTGACGCCGTCCTTCTGCGGCTTCATTACGCCATTAACTAATACGGCTACGGATAAACGCTCAATGGCGCCAGCCTCGGAGGTTTTGGAGCGCGTAGTGCGTGAAATTTCGAAATTCGAGGTTTCTTCGCTCCGTTTATCGCTCGATCCCTTTGCTTCACCGGCAGCGGGTGGGGCAGCTCCCTCAGGAAGTGATTCTGAAAGTGACGAGGATTTTGCTTTTGCACTTTCCTCTTCCGTTTCTTCATCGATAGTGCTGCTTGAGCGGATCACACGGCCATTAGGATCAAAAATTTCAGCATTTTCTGAAATCCGCTCCAGATTTATTCGAGCCGCCACTTGAACGCGCACATTCTCGGGGCCAGAGACGCTGCCTACCAGGGCATGCACGCGGTTGGCGATCAGAGATTCATACTCCGCAGTATTGTCCTGAATGTTTGCGACAACGCCTGATTGAAGCTCAGCGTCCACACCCGCCGCCAGCAGCTTCCCCTTGTCATCTATGATAGCGACGCGTGCTGGGGTAAGTCCAGGAACCGCTGCCGCTGTCAAATGCTGAATGGCGCTGACTTGGCTTGGTCCGAAACCATTGCGTACCTTGAGCACAATTGACGCACTCGGTTCCTGTTTCTTTTCCGATGTGAAGAGCTCCCGGCGCGGTAATACTAAATGCACGCGCGCATTGGCTACCGAGTCAATGGAACGTATTGTTCGCGCCAGTTCGCCTTCCATGGCGCGCAGTTGATTGACGTTCTGCACAAAGCTCGTCTGGCCAATGGCGTCGCTCTTATCGAATAGTTCGTAACCAACCGAGCCGCCAGCTGGCAGCCCTTGCCCGGCGAGGCTCATGCGCAAACGGCGGGATTGGTTGCTTGGGACCAGTATTGTACTGCCGTCGCCTTGCAGCTGATAGGGAATTTCCATCGCTTCCAGCTTGGCCAATATTTCACCGGAATCGGCCATGTCGAGGTCGGAATAGAGTAGCGACATGGGTTCTGTGGTGAAGCGCATGCTCATGAACATAAAAAACGCCACCAGCGACGCGCTGACCATGGCCATGGCGACAAGCTTGCCCGTACCAAGCTTTTGTAGAAAACCAGTAAATCCGTTCAAAACTTTGGGTCCGTTATGCTTGTAGTGATCGCTCGCTCGTCACAGTGCGGGAACGTCTGCCGTCTTACCGGCAATATTTACCCACTTGAGCATGAATTTCCCGTTAACAGAGGATGTTATTTTTCCTTTTAACAGTATGATTTCTATCGTGAGTCATAAAAAAAACTGGAGACGCCAACGTCCCCAGTTGCTTTAATTTAATCCGCACAAGGGGATTAATTAATCATTATCCTCGCGGTAGTCCTGAATGCGCGTCGTGCGCAAACCTGCAAGCCCATGCCTATCCAGCGAGCTTTGCCACGCAAGAAATTCTTCCACGGTGAGTGAATAGCGGTCGCATGCGTCATGCAGGCTGAGCAAGCCCCCGCGGACAGCAGCAACAACTTCCGCTTTGCGGCGGATGACCCATCGTTTTGTGTTGGGCGGCGGCAAATCAGCCAGTGTGATTTGAGTGCCATGCGGTCCCATCACAGCAGGTGTTGCGGCTACTAACTTTCTGCTTAACATATTCACTTCCGTCATTCGTGGTGTTCTCACGCCCTGTAGTCATGCCGTTTGCGCGGATATAACGTGGCCATCATAGCTGGAGGTATTTAAGGAAGCTCTAAAAGTTGTCATTAAAAAGTTGATAAATATGAATATTAACAATGGCTTAAGTTGAGACGCCTAAATCAGCCCCCGGCGCCTGGCTGGCCGGTTGGGGCTGCCGCTAAGCAGCAGCCCCAACAAGCAAATTAGCGTTTGATCCGGATCAGCTCGTCGAGCATCTCATCAGCGGTAGTGATGATTTTTGCGCTTGCCGAATAGGCGCGTTGTGAAGTGATCAGATTTGTGAATTCGGAAGCCAACTCCACCGTTGAGGCTTCGAGCACGCTCGGGTCGATCCTACCGGCGCCGCCTTGGGTCGCGCCCAGCAGAGTAACGGCGCCAGAGGCTTCCGACTGGCCATACGTATTGCCGGAACGTGCGCTAAGCCCGTTGGGGTTTGGAAAGACGGCCAGCGGTATTTTATAAATCTGCTGACGTATGCCGTTTTGGAATGTTGCGCTCACAATGCCCCGGTTGTCCACTTCCAATCCCAACAGATTACCAAATGCGGCGCCATTGATCGACGCCGTATCCAATGAGGAGTCGTTGGCGAACTGCGTAATCCCGTCAGGGCGTCCGATAGTTCCGATATCAAGCGCAATCGCCGAGGTGCTCAAACCGGTCGCCGCCGCCCAGGTGATGTTCAGCACCCCGCCAGGTGGAAATGTGGTGGCTGCGGCCAGTGTGCCATCCGATTGGAACACGATATTACCCGATGCGATCAAGCCGTTTGGATGCAAACCGGCGTTGACATCTGTTGCAGGCGTCACATAGACCTCGGCAGCCCAGGTGTTTGGCGCTGGGTTGTTGGTCTTGATAAACGCGAAGGTCAGGTTCCGGTTGCCGCCCTGGCTATCAAAAATCTGAATGCCGCTTCTGAAGTCAGGCGTTGTGACCACGCCGCTGGCGAGTTGGCCTGGCACATAGGTTGCCGCGCTGGGATGCACCGGCTGCGCGGCTTTCAGGTTCGCCTGCAGTGACATCTGTGTTGTGGGGTCGGCGGTGCCGCTAAGGGTGCTGATATTAATAGGCTGAAGTGCGGATAGATCGCTCAAATTGGTGGGAAGATTCCCATTATTGTCGATCGGCCAGCCGTACAAAAAATCGCCTGCGGTGTTTTTAAGCAGGCCATCCTCATCGGTGCGGAATGAACCGGCGCGGGTAAATCGCGATTCACCAGCACCAAAGATTGGGGATGTATTGGTAACAAAGAAACCACGGCCGGTAATCGCCAAGTCTGTTGCTGAATCAGAGGCCTGCAACAATCCTTGTCTGTCGATATTCTGCCCAGGGGTGATTTGTACGCCGCCAGGGCTGTAGGAGTGTTGGCCGGCGGGCGCTGTCACCAGGGTCGAAAAGCGCGCCTCGGTGTCTTTGTAACCCACGGTGTTAATGTTCGCGATGTTATCGGAAATGATGCCGAGGGCCGCCGCATTAGCTGTTAGCCCGGATACCCCACTGAAAAGGGCGCCATAAATACTCATGGTTGGTCGTCTCCTTGTGACGTGCGTTCATTCGGAACATTCGCCATCATGTGCGGCGCGATTCAGCGCGCCAATTGTATGAACTCTCCGGGCACAGCCCGGAAGTTCCTGTAATAAAGCTGTTATGCGCCCGTATTGCTTGTGTTAGGCGTGCTGACAGGCGCCGCTACCGACATAATGGAGCCGATGCTGACTTTTACGCCGCCCACGGTAAGCACTGGCTTTCCATCCAGCGTCTCGACGGCATCGACAATTCCCTTGGAAAAGACTTTGACGTTGAGGGCTTTCTTAGCGTCATCAAGCGCCCCCATGCTGACGGTGTAGATACCATTTGGTTGAGCAATTCCATTCACGTCTTTGCCATTCCACGTGAACGCGTGTATTCCATTCCCGGTCTCGCCGGCGCCTGAGTAAACTACTTTGCCAGCGGCGTTTTTAACCGTTATCGCGCTGGATGTGGCCTTTGGATCGACTTCATAGGTCCAACTGGCCGATCCGCCAGAAAGCTTGACCTGATTGCCTGTAAAGACTACCTCCCTGCCAATATATCCAAGCGCAGAAGTTGACGCGTTTGTGCTGGTCAGTGAAATCAGCGATTCAAGATATTTATTCGACTGAATCGATTGCTCTACCGATGAAAATTGCACAAGCTGATTGGTGAATTCGGCCGATTCCATTGGTGACAATGGATCCTGGTTCTTTAACTGAGTCGTCAGCAAAGTAAGAAAGGTGTCGAAATTATCCGCCAGGCCGTTTGACGCCTTGGCTGATGCCTGGGTTACACTACTGGCGACCGCGCTTACATCCATTTCAAATTCTCCTTATCTAGACCCGGATGTTGATAGCGCGATCAGAAAATCGCATTATCTGGCCGGAATGCTCCGCTGTTTCATTGATATCGTTCAGCCACTCCGGGCCGTAGTCCCGAGAGCTGTTATATTGATTGGCCATCTGCCCGTCATCCTGGCGACCGCCGCGCAACGAGAAATTCAAGGCGCCGGAATCTGTCTTTACCCCTGCGTCCATCAGACTGCGTTCAAGTGCGCGAGAATCCCGTTGCAATAGATCTAGTGTTTCTGGACGGTCTGCGGAAATTACCGCGGTAAGTTTACCTTCAGAGGAAATTTCTATACGCACCTCGACGCGTCCTAGTTCCGGCGGATCAAGCCGCATTTGAAATCGGTTAATCCCTGCATCAGCGTGGCGGGAAATCTGAATAGCCAGTTCCCGCACCGGCGGCGCTGGTTCCTGCGTTTGCATCTGGGGCCGAGTTAGATTTGTCTCACTGGTTGTCCGTTGCGTCTCTATGCGATCGGATGCAATGGCAAAATGCGCGTTGCCCTGTATATCTGGCGTTTGGCTGGTGATTAATGGCGTATCGGCGCCGGTTGCCGGTTGTGTTTGCAGGTATTGACTAAAATTTTGAGAGCCCGCGTTTGAATTTACCGGAGTGCCTGTCGCGCCTGATGAAGGCGCGGATTCAGTTTGCGCCACTGCTGGGGATGCGGACTGATCACCCAGGGAAATTGGCGGAATTCCAACAATTTCAATGTTGGCAGATGGAGCATTATCCTGACTGATTTTAGAATGCGGCGCTACGGGATTGGCCTGGGTGATTAAAGCAGGTGTTGGGGTTTGAGTGAGCGGCATGCCGCCAGACGCATCAGCAACACTTATTTGATTTTGTATTATTGGCAGCGCTATTATTGCCTGCTGATTAGCGTCACAGTTAGCATCAGCCGTCAAATTATGATCTGGCATCATTGGCGCGACTGTTTGCGGCATTGTCGCCGTTGGTTGCGGGACCGGTTTATTCCCGCTTGCGGCATTCCCGCCATTTTCGTTTTGATGTTGACTCGAAATCTCGTTTAGCGCCCCGGTTAGGGGTGTCGCCGGCGCCAAGGCATCTTGAGTTTGAACTTGCGGAGCATGGCTCCACTCCGGCAGAGAATCTTTCTGGTTTACCGCTGGCGCCGGCAAGTTTTCCGGCTTTCCTGGAAACTTAGTCTTGTTATTGGTAGTATTATTGCCATTCAAGTTTGCAGCATGCAAAACACTAGCAGCATGGGCCGGTTCAGTCATTGCAATAGCTATTGATTGTGTGGGCGCTGCATGACTTATTTCGCTCAACGGCGTGCCGGCGTCATTTGTAAGAATATTATTTTCACTTATGTGAGTTTTTGTGGCTTCTGGTGGAGTTTCCCCACCACCTATCAAAACAATCTGCGCGCTCGCATTCAATACAGGGATGAAATTTTGAGCAGTGATGTTAACAATGCCAGCCACTGCATTGGTTTTATTGGTTACATTTTCCCCAGGGCGTATTTCATCAAAACTGATTTCATGCTCAGATAATAAAAAATTTTCCAATTGCCGATTAAAATTATCATCAGATGGATCGGCATCTTTAATGCCAGCAGGAGTTGGTTTTGATGTAGGCCGTGATGAATCAACCTCTTCACCGGAATGACAGTAATTTTCTCCGGCGCAGACTCTGTTCTGGCTGTTATTTAAATCATTTTTAATTTGCGCATAGCCGCCTGAGTAAGGCTCATATGGCGTTCGCATGACTGCGTCCTTTTCGCCATTATTAGCCTGCTGCCGGAAGGGCAGTAAATTATTTGTAAAAATTTTCGGCAGTAAATCCATGTTTTCCATATGACTTATATACAAACGCAGAATTTGCATATTTTTGTGAACGCAGATCGATAACGGGTTTTGATAAGCAAGCAGCGGGCCAGTTTGGTTTGCGGCAGAAAGCTTGAGAAGGCCTGCATGTTAATCTTATGAAACCGGCAAGCTTGGCCGGTCGTAACTGAGCGCAGCGGAAAAAATTACCTCGGTGGCGCCCATGAGAGCCAGACGATTTATAGATAAGCTATTGAAATAAATAAGAAATTATAGAACTATTTGTCGCGGCCGGCCTCCCCGGCATCTGGCATCAAGCTTGCACACATCTCCTCGGAATATTTTTTTGGCGGCTAACTACTTTGGCCTGCCCGCAAGCGGGATTACTGGATGTCCATAACATCGATATTACAAAATTCTGTAAGCGGTTTGAACGCTAGTCAGGTGGCGTTGCGAAACACTTCAAATAATATCTCCAACGTCAATAATCCTGATTTCGCCAGGCGTAGCGTAAGCTTTCAGTCGCGGGTTCTGGGCGGTGTCGAAGTTAGTGATGTTAGCCGGATTGCGAATGATTTTCTTACTCGGGAAGCGTTACTTTCTACTTCCTCTCTTGGCGCAGCAAGCGCAACTCTTAGATTGCATGACCGGCTTCAGTCTGTTTTTGGAAATCCCAACAGTGAAGGAGCGCTGCCAGGCCTGCTCAATAGGTTGTTTTCGGATATAGCGGAACTTCAGGTCGAGCCGGCATCTGCCGTGCGGCGTGCTACGGCCGTTAATAGTATGCAACTTCTATTTAATGAGTTTGGTTCACTTACGGATTCGATTCAGAAAATTAGACTCGGCGCTGATCAAGAGTTAACAAACCGCATAAGTGAAATTAATGATCTAATCAAAAATATTCATGAGCTAAACATTGAAGTAGTTTCCAGCGCCGCACGCGGCACGGATGTAAATGCACTGATTGACCAGAGGCAAAAGTCCCTGACTGCGCTTGCCCAATACATGGACACCCGCATAACGCCACAACTGAACGGAAGTGTGTATGTCGCCAGCACTGACGGCACATTTCTGGTAAATGCGAATATGACCGAGCTGCAGTATGACAATGCAGGCGCCGCGACTGCTGACACCATATTTTCCCGGATTACACTGCATTCGATTGATGTAGCTTCTGGCGTTGTAAGTCCTACCGGACTGCCGCTAGAGCCGCATATTATTTCTGGTGAATTGCGCGGTTTGCTAGATATGCGGGATGTGACTTTACCAAAATTCGGACAAGAGATAGGTGAGTTAGCTTCAAAACTAGCTGACCAGTTGAATCGCGTGCACAATGAGAACGCCGCAATGCCTGCGCCAAATCAATTGATTGGGCGCAATACCGGCCTGCTTGGCGCGGACGCCCATAATTTTTTGGGTGTAGTTAACTTTAGCATTACGGATCCGGCCGGCTTAACAGTTACCTCAGTGCGCGCAGATTTTACCACGGGGCAGTACTCTGTTAATGGCGGGCCGGGAGTTGCCTTTGCTGGCGGCAGCATTAACGCTATTGTGGCTGGAATTAATACCGGTCTTGGCGCGGGCGGTACGCTTAGCTTTTCAAACGGCGTGATGCGCTTTAGCGCGGCAAACCCGGCGAACGGTGCTGCGATGCTGCAAGATCCAACGGCGCCAAGTGTGCGTGCAGGCCGCGGATTTTCGCATTTCTTTGGGATGAACGACCTGGTTAGCGCCGATGCGCCAAGTCATTACGAAACCGGTTTAACGGGCGCGGATGCGCACGGTTTTACTGCTGGACAAACATTGCGGATGAAGGTCCTCAGCCCATCTGGCCAGGTGGCGATTGACTATACATTTACCATTGCTGGCGCAACCATTGGCGACATTATAAACCAGTTGAATAATCCAGTTACTGGCATGGGAGCGGTTACAACATTCTCACTCGACGCCAACGGCAAGCTAGCGCAAACACCGGCGCCAGGATATCAGGGATACAAGCTTTTCGTTATTGATGATCAAACGTCGCGCGGCGCGACTGGAACGCCATTGTCAAAGCTGTTTGGCCTTGCGCCCGGCGCGCGCGATGACCAGGCAAGCGGTATGCAGGTGAAGCCTAGTGTGGTCTCGAATCTCGCAACTATGGCCCTTGGAAAGTTAAATATAACGCTGCCCGGCGGCGTGGCGCTTGGTTACTCTGATGGCCGCGGCGCGCTTCAACTGCATGCGTTAGAAGAAGCCCTGGCGTCGTTCGCGCAAGCTGGTCATTTATCAGGCGCTAAACTGACACTTGCGGATTATGCGGGCCAGTTTCTTGGAAATAGCGCGCGTTTAGCCGCCCAGGCAGATCAAGTAAAGCAAGACCGTGAAGGCATTAACGAGGAAATCAAACTGCAAATTGGCCAGGTATCGGGCGTCAATCTTGATGAAGAAATGTCGAATCTCGTCGTCTATCAAAATTCCTACAATGCGGCTGCCCGGATGATAAAAGCTGCACAAGAAATGCTTGCCACCTTGTTGGCGGTTATATGAATTTTAGGGAGACGCAAATATGACGAGAATTTCAACGTACGCCCAGAGTCAATCCATTGTGGCGCAAATGATGCGGGCGCAGAGCCAAGTCGCTGATACGCAACGTCAGGTGGCCACCGGTGAAATTTCCGACCGGTATAAGGGCATTGCTGGCGGCACAAGCGCGTTAGTCAGCGCCAAAGCGGTTGAATCGCGCACATTAAAATTTATGGAATTAGGTAATCAGGTGATCAACCGCGTCGATTTTCAGGCAAATGGGTTGACGGCGTTATATGAATCAGCGAGTCAGTTGCGGCAAAGCATGCTGACCGCGCTAGCCAATAACAGCGGCAGAACAATGGCGTCAGATATCAATTCTGCGTTCGATTCAAGTAAAAGCGTGCTCAATACGCGGGTTGGGGGAAGCTATATCTATGCAGGTTCACGTAGCGATACACTGCCCTTTAACGCCACGGATCTTGCCGATCTCGCCAACGTCGTTAACCCGATCGCCAGTTATTTTGAGAACGATCTGAACAAGGCGCAAGTGCGCGTAGATCAGAATTTGATCATGGAATATGGCGTCGTGGCCAGCGATATAGGCCAGGATTTGATGGGTGTGATCAAAACGGCGGCTGAGTACAACGCCGCCACGCCTTTCACCCAGTATTTAACGCTAGCCGACCGTACACTATTACAGGCGCAAATTGCCAGTCTTGACGTGATCATGGGCAAGATCGGCGGTTTTCAGGCCAACAACGGCATTGTGCAAAACCGGCTTGAGGCGATCATGATCCGGCATGAAGATACAGATATCCTCACCAAACGGCTGATTGCGGATATTTCCGAAGTTGATATGGCCTCGGCGATTTCCCGCCTAAATCAGGATCAGCTAGCTGTTGAGGCGTCTTATAATCTTATCCGGCAACTCACCAAAGTCAGCCTGTTAAATTATATCTGATATATCCCGCTGCCGCTGGCCCGCATATAGGCCAGACTTGCCGTGGGGGCCGCATCCGTATATTTAAGCGACATGCTGAAAGACAAGCCGCAAATTGACTTGGGACTGACCGGCAAGCCTGCGGACACGCGGGTTGTCGTCGCCATGTCAGGGGGGGTCGATTCCTCGGTGGCGGCTGCCCTGTTGCATCAACAGGGCTATGAGGCCATCGGGATTACCTTGCAGTTATACGATCATGGCGCGGCCATTGCCCGCAAGAGGGCCTGCTGCGCTGGCCAGGATATTTATGATGCGCGGCGTGTGGCGGAAAAAATCGGTATTCCGCATTATGTCCTGGATTATGAAAGCCGGTTTCAAAGCGCCGTGATCAATGCATTCGCTGACAGTTATCTGGCCGGTGAAACACCTGTTCCGTGTGTGAATTGCAATCAGACAGTAAAATTTACGGATCTGCTGCAAGTGGCCCGCGATCTTGGCGCTGGGGCGCTGGCGACCGGGCATTATGTGCGCCGGGTGGTGGGGGCGGATGGCCCTGAATTGCATTGCGCCAATGATCCGGATCGCGATCAAAGTTATTTTCTATTTGCCACGACACGTGAACAGCTTGATTTTCTGCGCTTTCCACTGGGTGATTTATATAAAAATGACACCCGCGCCGTAGCTGCTGCACTTGAACTGCCAGTGGCGGAAAAGCCGGACAGCCAGGATATCTGCTTTGTGCCGGATGGCCGCTATGCAGGAGTGATAGCGAAGCTGCGCCCGCAATCCGTGGAGCCGGGTGAGATAGTGCATTTGGATGGGCGCGTGCTCGCCAGGCATCAGGGGATTATTCATTATACGGTTGGGCAACGGCGGGGTCTTGGCCTTGGCGGCGGCGATCCGCTGTTTGTCGTCCGGCTGGATGCGGAGCGCCGTCAGGTTATTGTTGGCCCTCGTGAGGCGCTGCTAAGTTCTGAAATAAACTTGCGTCAGGTAAATTGGCTGGGTAGCAAAGAATTGCCGCAAAAAAGCATTGAGGTGGCGGTCAAGGTCCGGTCTACAAAGCATCCGGTGGCGGCGACGCTGCGTCTCGGCCATGCCGGCCGCGCCGTTGTTATGCTGCACCACCCCGAAGAAGGTGTCGCCCCCGGCCAGGCATGTGTGTTTTATGAACCAAACGGCGGCAGCCGGGTGTTGGGCGGCGGCTGGATAACGCGCTAGCTTACACGGGCTTGAGTTTGTTGGCGCATCTTTTTATGGCGCCGATTAACCGCTGTTTTAGACAAGGCAGTTGCTGTTGAGGAAAATGTGATGGACGAAGTTGCAATCCAGCAAAATCTGATGTTGGAAAAAAAGATTACCTCGCGCGAGGCCGTGGTCGGGATTGTTGGCCTTGGTTATGTTGGCTTGCCGCTGGCGCGCGCGGTCAACCGGGCGGGCTTTCCCATTCTTGGTTTTGATACCGATTCAGCAAAGGTGACATTGCTCAACAATGGCGGATCGCCAATTGGCAGCATATCGGGCGAAGAAATTATCAGGATGCGCGGCCAGGGAAAATTTCAGGCGACTGCCGATTTTTCCAGGTTTAACGAACCTGATATTATTCTCATATGTGTGCCGACGCCGCTAAATGCGCATCGTGATCCTGACATGACCTATATCGTGAACAGCGTTGAGGCGATTGCGCCATGCCTGCGGCCAGGTCAAATGGTGATACTTGAATCGACCACCTATCCCGGCACTACGAATGAAGTGATGCGCCCTGTGCTGGAACGCGGCCCGCTTCGCTCGGGCGAGGATTTCTTTCTCGCCTACTCGCCGGAACGCGAAGACCCCGGCAATCCGAAGTATAACACATCAGATATTCCAAAGGTTGTTGGCGGCCAAGGCGAAGCAGCGCTCGCGCTTGCTTGTGCGTTCTATGGCAGTTTTGTGCCCACAGTTGTGCCGGTGTCGAATACCGAGACTGCCGAAGCGGTTAAGCTGATGGAAAATATTTTTCGCTCGGTGAACATCGCGCTGGTGAATGAGTTAAAGCATGTCTATGGCCGCATGGGCATTAATATTTGGGAGGTGATTGAGGCGGCGAAAACTAAACCCTTCGGATTTATGCCGTTTTATCCAGGACCGGGGCTTGGCGGCCATTGCATTCCCATTGATCCGTTTTATCTCACCTGGAAGGCGCGGGAATATGACGTGCCAACGCGGTTTATCGAATTGGCGGGTGAGATCAACAGCCGCGCGCCGTATCAGGTAATAGACAGGCTGGTGCGTGAACTGAATGACCGCAAGGCGAAGAGCACGCGCGGCGCGCGCATTCTAATGCTTGGCGTTGCCTACAAAAAAAATGTCGAGGATATGCGCGAATCTCCCGCCCTTGTTTTGATGCAGGAATTGGAAGATCGCGGCGCAACGGTGGATTATTATGATCCATTCGTGCCGCAGCTTTACACTACACGCGCTCATCCGCGTCTTGGCGGGCGCGAAAGCGTGGAATGGCATCTGGATAATTTCTGTGTGTATGACGTGGCGCTGATTTGCACCGATCATGACGGCGTTGATTATGACGGGCTGGTTGGGGCCGTAGAACTGGTGATCGACACCCGTAACGCCACCAAGGATGTAACCGTGGCGCGCGGGCGGATCGTGCTCGCCTAGAGCTTTTCTTATCCGATCGGGAAAGGGTCTAGAGCCGTAAATCTTAGCTGAATCAATTAATTACAAAGTTATTTTGTCTCGGTTCTCTTCTGTCTATGATAGGCATTTACAGTGTTGCAACTCTGATCAGTAACGTTACGCTATCTGGTGCGTATAGGCATTATTCCGCGATGTTATACTTGACGTACCCAAAGGAATGATTATATAAGGGGCTACAAGGAGATTTAGCCATGTCAGTTCTAAACGCCAAGCACTTTCACGATGAAGCCGCCGCCTATAAGTTTGTAGAGGCCCGTATCTGGCCCGACGGTCGTATATGCCCACATTGCGGGGTGATCGGCGAAAGCGGCGCACTCAAGGGTAGTAGCACCCGCATTGGCGTCTACAAGTGCTATGCCTGCCGTAAGCCCTTCACCGTTAAGGTGGGGACCATCTTTGAGGCGTCACATATCAAACTGCATGTATGGCTACAGGCGATATTCCTGATCTGCGCCAGCAAGAAAGGCATCAGCGCTAATCAGATTCACCGTGTTCTGGGTATCACTTTGAAGTCCGCGTGGTTTCTGGCTCACCGTATCCGGGGAGCAATGGCTGGAAGTGATGCTGACCCCCTCGGAGGCGAAGGCATGATTGTAGAAGCCGATGAAACCTATTTTGGCAATAAATCGGGCGGTGTCCGGACCCGGACCAGTACGGGCCGCCACTTCGCCAAAGGCCGCTTCACCCGCCCCGCCGGTAAGCGCGCTATCGTCTCGTTGGTGGAACGCGGTGGCAGCGTACGCTCATTCCATGTTGACCGTGCCGACAAGCAAACCGTGGCCTCTATTGTGGTCAATAACGTGGCGCGCGAGTCCCGGCTGCACACCGATGAAAGCCGCCTGTACGCAGGGGCAGACGCTCATACCGTCAGCCATGAACGGGTTAATCACTCACAAGGTGAATACGTCCGGAGCGATGTACACACCAACAGCGTCGAAGGCTCTTTCGGGCTATTCAAGCGCGGCATGAAGGGGATTTACCAGCATTGCCAGGAAAAGCATCTTCACCGCTATCTTGCCGAGTTCGATTTCAGGTATAATGCCCGCACCGCGTTGGGCATCGATGACGAAGCCCGCGCCGCCAAGGCGCTAAAGGGTATCGTCGGGAAGCGCTTGACCTATCGAACAGTTGGCCGGGAAGCGAATGCCTAAACCAAAATCGAAGCCAAAGCCGCTGCCAAAGAACTACCGCAAGCTTCCCCCAAAGCAGCGGTTTATTGAGGCTGCGCGCAAGGCCGAGGTAGATGAAACGGGGGAGACATTTGAGCGGGCATTTGAAAAAATACTCCGGCCAAGGCCAAAAATTATCGATTCTCATTAACATTTATATGTGCTACTGAGAACGCACAACGGCGCACCCCCGATGGACCGAGAATGCGCCGCTGCTCACGCGCCCTTTTGGAAGGGGGCAGATGGGGTGGCCCTAAATGGGCCGGGTGTTATGTTGTCATGTACCACCTACCTTTATCCAGGGTTAAGCCGCACCGGTTGTTTGCAGTGGTGGTGCGGCAGGCTTGAAAGTCAATCATCGGCTGACTCCTCATCGGGGTCAGCCGTTTCTATGTCGGGGGTGTCATTTGAGCCGTTGTTGCTAGATGAGGATTTGCGTGGTTTTATTTTCTTGTACCATTTCGCAAGGCCATAATCACCAGTAGGGAGCTTATGAAAAACGGCAGTTTGTTTGGCCATTGCCTGCCGGACTACGGTGATGGCATTCGCCTCAATAGTCGAGCCAAAGGAAAATCCCCCCAATTTAAGCGCTTCATAAACTTCGCGCGCTGATGCTGGGCCAAGGTTGGCGGTCTTTCGCATATCCAAATATTCACGTGCCGCCGTAATGACCGATTTCCCATAAAAGGTGTCCCCTTTAATGGACGCCACGCCCTGTTGGCTGCCGGACTCTACATTCTGATATAGAGGGGGCTTCCCCGCGCTTACGCATAGCCGATTGATCATAGTTTTAATGTCAGTTGCAACTTGCTCATGATCGGCCAGTTCTTTTTGCAGGGCATTAATGGCAACGTCTAAATTGTCGTTCATATGGATCACCGATTCGGTTGGCTACAGGGATACTGCCATCCATATAAGCGATCAATTAGGGGCGCGTCTATAAAATTAAGCATTAGACGAAAATAATATTTGTCGGAATGTCGGCTTGCCACCAAATGCAAACATGTAGAAATGTCTATTTGAAATTATATTTTATATTCATACACTTAATACATTCTCATAACGTGTGCACCACATGCACCTGTCTTGGCCAGCGAATCCGACCGCTGATTGGGTACGTCAAGTATAACATCGCGCATTATTCCCTTTAGGAGCAGCTATATGAACAAAATGTCTATAAACGCCGAAAGTGAAGTTTTGTTGCGTTATGGCGCGGCGTCGCAGGAGCGCGAAGAGCAGCTTTGCTGTCCTGTGGAATACGATCCGCAATATCTGAAAGTCATCCCGCAGGAGATTATTGAGCGTGATTATGGCTGCGGCGACCCGTCGCAATTTATTCGCACGGGTGAAACCGTGCTGGATCTGGGCAGCGGTGGCGGCAAAATCTGTTACATTATTTCACAGTTGGTCGGCCCATCAGGGTCAGTGACGGGCGTTGATTTCAATCCGCCGATGCTGGAGCTTGCTGAAAAACACCGGGCTGAAATTGCCGCACGGATTGGTTGGGATAATGTTCGTTTCAGGCGCGGCAAGATTCAGGACCTGCGAACGGATATAACGGCGCTTGAAGGCTGGCTTGCATCTCATTGCATCGGCTCGTATGACGATTTGCAGGCTTTTGAAGCCTATAAAAGCCAACAGGCGAATGACGCGCCGCTGATTGCCGATGCCAGCATTGACGTGATCGTTTCCAATTGTGTGCTCAATTTGGTTGTATCGAATGACAAGGCGGC
>CAMTWQ010000025.1:0-93653 GCA_947085465.1 uncultured Alphaproteobacteria bacterium | reverse complement strand
TAACACATTCAATTAGAGCCTTTCTTATCCGGTCAGGTTGCTTCAACCTGACCGGGAAAGGCTCTAACACATTAAAATCTAGAGCAATTTTCTTTATTAAGTTCGAGCCTCATGGCTCGAACTTAATGCAGATTGCTCTAGCGGATACATAAAAAACTGCGCGCCACGTGTAAGTCAGAACAAAAAAGCCCCACTCTCCGCGTGATGCTTTATCTGCGTTGCAAACTGCCTTGCTTGACGCCCGCAAGCGAATCGCAGCTATCAGCCCAGTCATAGCCCGACAGAATTTTGCGAAAGCGTGATTCAATCATCTTGCGCATGGAGGGATCGGTGAAAATGTAAGGCTGATTCTTAAGGATCGCTTCCAGAACCAGCTTGCCAACAATATCGGGATGCAGGCCCTGGGCAAGGGCGTCATTCGTAATGTCCATGGCGCTGGGGGCTGCCGAGCCGCCATATTCCGCCTGCCGGTTACGGGTTGAAGTGCCGATATTGGTGGCGACGGCGCCAGGGCACAGCACGGATACGCCCATAGTGGTGTTGCGATTTTCGGCCATCATGGTTTCCATGATGCCGACAACGGCAAACTTCGCTGCATTGTATGGGCCAAGATTGCGCACCCCATACATGCCCGCCATTGATGCAGTGCTGACCACATGGCCTTCTTCGCCATGCGACTTGATCAACGGAACGAACGCCTGCAACCCATAAACCACGCCCCACAGATTGACATCGACGCACCATTCCCAGTTGCGCAGATCGCATGTTTCGCTTTTTCCGCCGACGCCGATGCCCGCATTATTACACAGCACATGCACCTTGCCGAACTTCTCGATGGTTTTTTTGGCGGCGTTTTGCAGCGCATCCATCTTGGTTACGTCCACCTGCACGCCGGCCACATCAAAGCCCTTGCTCTTCAGATCGGCGACCTGAACCTGCAACGGGCCGTCTTCTATGTCGCTCAGCATCACCTTCATGCCCGCAGCGGCAAAGGCGCGCGCCATGCCAAGCCCCATGCCGCTGGCTGCGCCGGTGATAAAGGCGATTTTTCCTTTTACGTCTTTCATTTGATCCCCACCGGCGTCTTTGCAGCCAGCGTCTCCCTGCTATGGGGGCAGTAATTCCCCGGATTATTGTTGCCCGCCAGATTTTTCTGGCGAGATGCTTTGAACGGGCTAACCCGGCAGCAGGCCAGACTGCTTGACGCCCTCAAGCGCCTTGCACTTATCAGCCCAGTCATAGCCCGCCAAGATCTGCTTTGAACGGGTCTCGATCAAATGCCGCAGCCCAGGGTCGGTGAAAATATAGGGCTGATTATCAATGATCGCCTCCAACACCTGCTTGCCGACGATGTCGGGGTTCAGACCTTGGGCAAGCATATCCGCTGTCTTATCCCTGGCGTTCGGCGCGGTTGCCCCGCCATATTCCGATGGCCGGTTGCGGGCGGAATTACCGATATTTGTGGCGACAATTCCCGGACACAGCACCGACGAGCCAAGATTATCCTTGCGGTGTTCCGCAGCGAACGTCTCCATGATGCCGACAACGGCGAATTTCGTCGCATTGTAGGGGCCCGCACCGCGCAGGCCGACCATGCCCGCCATCGACGCGGTGCTGACCACGTGGCCGCCTTCGCCATGCGACAGGATCAGCGGCACAAATGCCTGCAGCCCATGCACCACGCCCCATAGATTGACGTCCACCACCCAATGCCAGTTACGCATACTGCACGTTTCGCTTTTGCCGCCAACCGCAACACCTGCATTGTTGCTGAGCACATGCACCTTACCGAAGGTGTCGATGGTCTTTTTGGCCGCCGCCTGCACAGACTCCAATTTCGTGACATCGACCTGCACGCAGGCCGCCTCCAGCCCCTTGGCTTTCAGCTCGTCCGCCGCTTTCTGGGCAGGGCCAGCTTCAATATCTCCAATCATCACCTTCATGCCCGCCGCCGCAAAGGCGCGGGCCATGCCAAGCCCCATGCCGCTGGCGCCGCCGGTGATGAACGCTACTTTTCCCTTTACGTCCTTCATAGTGTTTCCTTCCTGTGAATGTTTATCCAACTTTTGCAGCGTGGCCGCCATCAATGGGCAGCACCGCGCCGGTAACGAAATTGGCTTCATCCGAAGCCAGATACAAAGCCCCATAGGCGACATCCCAACCGGTGCCCATCTTGCCGCGCAGCGGCACGATGCGATCACGCATGGCCCGTACTTCTTCGCGCGATATGCCGCGCGCCTTGACATTGCCCTCAATCGCCATCGGCGTATCCATCAGCCCTGGCATGATCACATTGCACCGTACGCCGTGCTTGGCGTTGGTCATGGCGATGGATTGGGTGAGCTTGTTGACCCCGGCCTTGGAAATTTCATACGCCGTGATGCCGCCCGACGACACTGCGGCGGCAGACGAAATATTGACGATCGCGCCGGAGTGCTGCTCGCGCATGATAGGGATCACATGTTTGCAGGTCAGCCACATGGCCTTGAGATTGACCAGCATGATTTCGTCATAGGCGTCTTCCTTCAGCCGGTGCGGCTGCGCGTCGCCAAACCCAATGCCGACATTATTATGCAGAATGTCGATGCGGCCCATTTTATCCATTGCGGCCTTCACCAGCGCGATATTCGCCGCCTCCTTGGTGATGTCGGCTTCATACGCAAAAGCGTTGCCGCCTTCCTTGGCGATCATGTCGACGGTGTCCAGCGCCGATTGCAGTCTTTTATCGACGCACATGACCTGCGCGCCCTCGCGGGCGAACAAAATGGCCGTGGCGCGACCGTTACCGATCGTCTCGCCGGGCGTCTGCCCGGCGCCAATTACGATGGCTTTTTTGCCTTGTAAGCGCATGGCTCCCCCCCTAAAACCCTTTGACCCCTTTATCAAGCTGAACGCCCATCGTGTTCAGCACCATCGACACCAGATTGTACTGGCCGACAGCGAACACCACGTCCATCATTTGCTGACGATTATAGCGTTTGATGAGGCCGTTCCAAGTGGCGTCTGATATAAAAGCATCCTTGTGCAATTCATCAGTGGCGCGCAACAAAAGCGCATCGAAGGGATCCCAGCCCGGCGCATCGGGCCCCAGCTTGATGCGGGCGATTTCCTCATCGGTAAGACCCGCCGCCTTGCCGATGATCACATGCTGACCCCATTCATATTCCGCCTGACACAGCCAGCCGATGCGCAGGATCAGAATCTCACGCTCGCGCGGCGAAAGCGTCGAGGTCTTGCCCATGACATGGAACGCCCAGACGTTGAATTTCTTGGCGGCCTCCCAATGATGCCCCAGGGTGCCCATTACATTGTACACAACCCCGGAGCTTATATTCGACGCGCCTGCTTTGGCGCGGGAATATAGAGGTTTTTGTTCTTCGTTCCATTCGCTTTCTTCCAGCGGCGGCACCCGCGGTTTTGATAGTTTCATTGTTCCCTCCCGTGATTGTTTTTTAAAAACCCTTGACGCCTTTATCGAGCTGCACGCCGAAACTGTTCAGCGCCATCGACACCATGTTGTACTGGCCAACCGCGAACACCACGTCCATCAATTGATGACGGTTATAGCGTTTAGCAAGGCCGTTCCAGGTAGCGTCCGAGATGAAGGCGTCTTTGTGCAATTCATCGGTGGCGCGCAACAAAAGCGCGTCGAAGGGATCCCAGCCCGGCGCATCCGGGCCCAGTTTGATGCGGGCGATTTCTGCATCGCTTAACCCGGCTTTCTTGCCAATCACCGCGTGCTGGCCCCATTCATACTCCGCCTGGCACAGCCAGCCGATGCGCAGGATCAGTATCTCGCGCTCGCGCGGCGGCAAGCTCGACGTAGGGCCAAGCACATGATTTCCCCAGACGCCGAATTTCTTCCGCATCTCCTCATGCTGGGCCAGCGTGCCAATAACATTGTACACCGCCCCAGAGGCAAAATCGTGATCACCGCTTTTGAAGCGGCCGAGTATCTTGGCTTGTTCTGCGGTCCACTCACTTTGCTCAAGCGGTGGAATGCGCGGCTTTGACAGCTTCATCGTCCCCTCCCTGCTATTATATTTCTTATAAGAGATAGTCTGCCCTATTTTATAGGGCAGTGAAAAGCACTATCCGCATCGGCCTGAAGAATGGGCTAGAAGCCCTTGACCCCGTCATCGAGCTGCACGCCAAACGTGTTCAGCGCCATCGACACCATGTTGTATTGGCCGACAGTGAACACCACGTCCATGAGCTGCTTGCGCTCATATTTTTTAGCCAGGGCGTTCCAGGTTGCATCCGAGATGAAAGCGTCTGATTTTAACTCATCCACGGCGCGCAGCAATGTGGCCTCAAAAGGATCCCACCCTGGCGCGTCCGGACCCAGCTTGATGCGGGCGATTTCTACATCGCTCAAGCCAGCCCGCCTGCCAAAGATCACATGCTGGCCCCATTCATATTCCGCCTGGCACAGCCAGCCGATGCGCAGGATCAGTATTTCGCGATGCCTTGGGGTCAAGGTTGAGGTTTTACCCATGATATGGTTACCCCAGACACCAAATTTCCTATTGGCGTCCCAATGGTGCGCCAATGTGCCAATGACATTGTACACTAATCCTGAGCCAAGCACGGACTCGCCGCCTTTGAAGCGGCTCAGCGTCTTGGCTTGCTCTTCGGTCCACTCACTTTGTTCAAGCGGCGGAATGCGCGGCTTTGATAGTTTCATTGTGCTCTCCCCTGTGTTTATGATTTTGGGAGAGTGTGGCCTATCTGCGTTTTTCGCGCCAGCGGACAAATACGCCTATCAGCAATGCCCCGGCCACAAAGCCGCCAATATGCGCGTCCCAAGCGATCATCAGTACCTGTTCGGTCACCCGGATGCCGGTGATACCGAAAATGACGTTGGAAACTATCCACACCCCACTCATCGTCAGGAACCTGCGGTCGGTCAGGGGCGTAACGGCCGATCTGAGCCGCCGGTCCCCCTCATCCAGAATGGCTGGCAGGGAAATCCGGAACGCCGCCCCCATCAGGCCCGATATCGCCCCTGACGCGCCGACCATCGGAACCGTCGATCCGGGGTTCAACAGCACATGCAGCAAAGCCCCCGCAACAGCGCATATCCCGTAAAACAGCAAAAACCGCCAGCCACCCAGCCGCCGCGCCACCGTAGTCCCGAAAGCCAGCAACCAGGCGGAATTCATCAGCAAATGTATAAAATTAGCATGCAAAAAGGCATAGGTAAGGAATGGCACGGCGGCGGCGGCAGGCCCGCCGGGTAGCATCAGAACCACCCTGCCACTGTCAGCTAGATAGCGGATAGGCAAGACCCCAAGCATAACAACGAGGAAACGGTCCAGGCCGGGCGCCAGGACTACGCGCAATAAGTGAATAATGGCCAGTGTGACAATTAATAAGATGATAATACGAGGCGCGAAAAGCACCGGCTGACGACCGGGAGCTAACATAAAACGACGGCGCGATACTTGTTGAGGGGAATTCATGTTATAGCTGCTAAACCCGGCTGGCAGGTTTGTAAATCCAATTTCTGGCGCGCTTTCCAATCGCCTACATCGCTTAGAGCAGCCCGCGATTAAGTGGAGTAACGAAGTGACCCCACTTAATCGCGGAAAGCTGCTCTAACACATTAAAATCAAGCAATCTGCATTAAGTTCGAGCCATGAGGCTCGAACTTAATGCAGATTGCTTGTCCTGCTTTCCCTTTGACGTAAAGGCTTATTTACAAAAGTAGAGCACCTTGTGGTAATTCAAACACAGGGATAATGCATTGTTTGCTTGACACTAGACGTGGGGTGAAAATCCAATTACCCTAGTATGTTAAGCATGGAGGCATGGCCATGTTCAGCTCGGCGCTTTAATTGGAAATACCCAAGTTTATTGGGGATCTACGCTTTTTAGGAATTATGAAAATGAGTGATTCGCAAATAAAAGGCGTATTTCCTGCCCATGTCACTGGATGGCTTGCTTCAAGCAAGATGCCGAAATATGCCGGTATTACCAGGTTGGCGTGCACATTCTTGCTATTGAGCTTGGAGCCAGGCTTTGCGCAAAAGGTTCAGGTTGGTGAGACGGCGGCGATTGTCCGTTCCGTTGAGGGCACATACGAAGCAGTGATCCGCAAGCTTGCCCTTGCCGATCCGATCTATCACAACGAGGTCATTGCCACCCGTGCCGACAGTGCTTCAAAGATCCGGTTTTCTGATGATACGATTTTAACGGTTGGCCCTGAATCCAGCGTAACCCTTGATGCTTTTGTCTTTGATCCAAATATGAAAAATTCAAAAATGGTGGTGAATGCGGCCGTCGGTGTCGCCCGGTTTGTCACTGGCCGGATGGGAAGTCCCGCCTATCAAATCAAAACGCCTACCGCCACCATTGGCGTGCGGGGCACGGTCTTGACAGTGTCGGTTGCAGAGGACGGCGCTACCAGCGTCATTGTCGAGGATGGCGCGGCGATAGTTACCGGTCAGAGCGGTGATCCTGTGGATGTGCCAGAGGGCTTGTCCTCGAATGTGCCGTCCGGCGGGCCCGCAAGCGATGCGGCGCCGCCAGATCCCGAAGTGGCGTCTGGTGTCGCGGACATGGACGTATCCTTGTTGCTGGAGGGGGGCACTGGAGGTAACAACGAAGCCATCAATGATGAAGGGCTGCAAGAAATTACCCAGGAAACCGAACAATTGCGTGAGTCCGGTTGCGGCTGTTAGTGAATTTCGTCTCCCGAGCTGTTTGAGGTTAGCTTAACTGGCGCCAGCGCGGAGTGATTAAAAAAATTTAGTAGTGGGGGGCGATGGCCTTGGCTGGTGTTTGCTTGATTCTGTCACTGACGCGGCAGCGCGTGAGCGTTGCTTTTCTGCTGTTGGCGATTACCTTATTTTACGGCGCCGCCCGTGCCCTCGAAGTGGGCGCCGCCGTTGAAGGAACAATTGAGATTGGCAGTCTCAATGTGCCGCTGCCGAATGGCCGTTGGACAGTATATTACGTCAGCGAGGCGCCGGAGGGCAGGTTTCCTGTCACCAAGGTTGGCCTGCTGCAGACTGCCGGCAAGGCGGTTAAACAGATTGCTTATTTGCGGGTCGCACGCAATACCAGGCGTGGCGGCTTCAAGCCGTTTGATCAATGCGCTTCGCCGCAATATTACTTTAGCGAAACCGTGTCTAATCGAATCGGCGGCGCGCAGAATTGCTGGCATGTGCGGGCCGAGACCCTGGCTGCGGATACCCCGTCCGAGCGCCAGACTGCGTTGGCGAATTACGCCAAGTCCAATGGCATGTTCTTGCCATTAACGATGATCGGCTCACGGTTTCATCTGGCGAGCCGGGTTGCCGCCATGCGGGTTTCCTATGGCTGGGCGCCAGATCTGATCATTAAGGCGCCGGCGGATAAGAAAGCCTGGCGTTTCCAGGATTGGACGGCCGATGCGGTGGCTGCGGATCTGCGTAAAAAAGCTGTTATGGAAAAAATGAAACAGTGGGGCAGCGCCTGGCATCCAAAGGTTACGCGCGCTTTTAGCGGCAAGACAGGCGGTTGAGAGATGTGTACAGAGTTTAATATCACACGCTTTATGCTTGCCGCCCTGATTGCTTTGGCGCTTCCTGTTGCATCTGCGTTAGCGCAGGCAATTCCTGGCGGGGCGGAGCCTGGACGGCTAGAGCAGCAATTTGCGCCGCCGCCAATGCCTCGCGCTATTGACGAGCCGCTTTTGCCCGAAGGCGAGGAGCCATTGCCGCCTGAACAGGCTGAAAAAATCCGCTTTTCGCTTTCCGGGATCACGCTCCAGGGCAATACTGTGTTTTCGGAAAGCGAACTTTCCGAAATTTACCAGCCATATTTGGGGCAGGAAGTTTCGCTCGCGACGATCTACACAATCGCCAATGAAATTTCGGCCCGTTACCGCAATGCGGGTTTTGTGCTGACCCGCGTGACGCCGCCGGCGCAGCGTGTGAGCAATGGGGTTGTCACGCTTCTGGTAACGGAAGGGTATATCGACACGATTGAGATAGAAGGCGCGGTTAAGGGCAACAAAGACCTGATTGACGCCTACATAAAGAAAATCATGGCCTCGTCGCCGCTGAACAACCGTGATCTTGAACGCTACATATTGTTGATCAACGATCTTCCCGGCATCAAGGCAAAGGCCATCCTGATCCCGTCATTTGAGAAACAAGGCGCCAGCAATATGGTGCTTCAGGTTTTAGAGGATCCCTGGGATGCAATGATATCGGTTGATAATCGCGGCACCGAATTTATCGGCTCGGTGCAGTACCGGGGCCAGGGTGGGCTTAACAGCTATTTTGGCCGCTCTGAGCGCATCAGTGCGCAAGTCATCAATACCCAGGAGGATGAGGAACTAAGGTTTTTCGACATTGGGTATGCGGAGCCATTTGGCAGCGAGGGCACGGTTGCCGGCATTTCTGGAAATATTAGTTGGTCCAATCCAGGCTCGACACTGGCGCCTTTTGACGTTGAGGGGCAGAACCGCTCCATTACGGCGGTTGTGAGCCACCCATGGCTTCGCTCGCGTAAGAAAAATTTAAGTTTCCGGGGCAGCATTTCCTTCCGCAACTCGCATACCGATTTGCGTGACGCGCTGCTTACAGAGGATCGTCTGCGAATTGCGCGTGCTGGGGCCTCCGCCGATTTTGCCGACCATCTTCGCGGCATAAATTTATTCGACATAGAAGTAAGCCAGGGTCTCGACATTTTCAATGCGTCGCGATCTGGAACCCTCACCCTTACACGGCCTAGCGGGCGCGAAGATTTTACCAAGATTACCGCAAGCGCCATGCGCATTCAGCAAATCACACAGCCCATTCAATTAGTGCTTGGCGCGAATGCGCAATATGCGGTGTCGCAATTATTGGCGTCCGAAGAGTTTGGTTATGGCGGATTGCCGTTTGGCCGCGCTTATGATCCCTCACAGTTGACCGGCGATCATGGTTTGGCGATCCGCGCCGAGGGGCAGTATCATGTTCCCTACCAGGACGACTATCTCAAATCGCTCGATCTTTATACATTCTATGATATTGGTTCGGTGTGGCACATTGACACGAGCGTCCGCGAGCGGCGTGATTCTGCTGCATCAGCAGGGATCGGCGCCCGTTTTACTATCCAGCAACGGTTAATTGGGTATGTCGAGGTTGCCGATCCGCTCAGCGGCACAGTGCCCGCTCGCGGTGATCACGGCAATAATCCGCGCTTCTTCTTTAGCCTGTCCGCACCGTTTTAGAGCGGAAGGGCTCTAGCCGAACGCACCGGTTTCTCTCAGGGCTTTGATGCGTGCGTCATCATAACCGAGTCCGGTAAGGATTTGCGCTGTATGCTGACCAAGTGTAGGCGCATCGCTTCCTGCGGGTGTCGCGGTTTTAGAAAAAATAGCCGGCGGGCGCGGCTGGCGGTAGCGCCCGGCCTGCGCATGGGTGCGCTCAACTAACAGCCCGGCGCCAACCACTTGCGGATGGCTTGCTATATCCTTGCGCCATAATACCGGGGCGACCGGCACGTCAAGCGCGCGAATGCGCGCAACCACCTCATCGGTTGAGAATTCAGCGAATGCGTCGCCAAGCTCCGCAAAAAGAAAATCGACCGTGCCCGGCGCCAGAAAAGCTCCTGGCGTGTAACGCGGATCATCCCGCAACGCACCGCGCCCATATGCTTCCGCCACCAGCCAGAAATGCGCCTCCGATTGCGGCGCATACACCACATGCCCATCGCGTGTCGCGCAAATGGCGTACAGCGCGGACATTTCCGCTTGCTCCACAACGCCCTCGCCCAGCAAAATGTGGTTGCTCATGACATCCGGCCAGGCGAAATACAGCCCGCTTTCATGCAGCGATATATGAATATGCTGGCCGCCCGCGCCGCGCTCGCGCGCAAACAATGCCGCTGTCGCAGCCTGGGCGGCGTTCATCGCCGTCACCTTGTCGCACACCGCCGTGCGGACCATGTCAAGTTTGCCGTTTGCGGTGTCTGACTGCACGGCAACGTAGCCGGTCATGGCCTGCGCCAGCTGATCAAATGCCGGCAGTCCCGAAAATGGGCCTTCGGGGCCAAAACCATCGACCGAGACATAAATAATGTTGGGGTTGAATTTCCGCACATCATCATACCCAAAACCCAGCCGGTCCATCACGCCCATGCGGTAATTCTGCACCAGCACATCCGCCTCAGCGATCAAGTCATGCAAAACCTCGCAGCCCTCTGGCCTTTGCAAATCCAAAGTGATTGATCGCTTGGAACGGTTGGAGCATAAAAAATAACCCGATATCCCGTTGCGATTGCTGCCAATATAGCGCAGCGCGTCGCCAATCAGCGGCGGCTCCACCTAGATTACGTCAGCGCCCTGATCACCCAGGATCTGTGTCCCGAACGGGCCCGCGATATAGCGGGTTAAATCGACGATCTTCACCCCTGCCAATGGTCCTGCCATGACGGTCTCCCCTGTTATTTTGGGATGAAGTATGATCTTCCGGGTCTGGCCGCGCAAGCCGTTCGCAGGCGAATGGCCTAAACTTTTATCGCATCTTTCAAGTGTTCACCGAGCTGATGCGGGCTCAGATGCGTTAAATCTTTGTGCAACTCTGATTTAATCAGCCTGGCTGTATTCGGAGCGAATCCGGCGCGCAAATCGCCGAGCGCCTTGGGGGGCGCCACGAGAATTAGTTGCTCGAAGGCATGCGCGTTAAACCCGGCTTCGATCTCCTTCACCACCCGTTTGATAAATTCATGTTTCTCGTGCTCATGCGGATCGGTGTGCGGGGCCAGGGCATGGCGTCCTGGACCTGCGCTGCTAAAGGTAACCCCTGGCCTGTCGCTGCCGATTTCATGACTGGAAAGATTGGCGCCGGTCAAGTCATGATCAAGCGCAGGCGTAAGGCCAGTGCCTGGCCCAGAATTAAGGAAAATCCGTGCCCGGGCGCCATCGGCAATGACGACCCAGGTTTTTTTGTGTTTGGTTTTCATCCTGTTACTCCATGGATTCAAGATCTAGCTTCACCGATAACAACCGCAATATATCCTTCAGCGCGATAACACCTGCTAACTGGCCCTTGTCCATCACCAGTAACCGGCTGTTGCCGCTTTGCTGCATGACCGAAATTGCCCGAACCGCATCATCACCTGCTTGGATCATGTTTTCCGGAGAACAGGGCGACATGACCTCGCGCACCAGCACATTTTCCCATTGTGATTGCGGAACGTCTTTGATCTGACGCAAATCGATGGCGCCAAGCAACTCTGTCCCGTTCACAACCGGGAACATATCATGCCCATGCACATAAACATAATCATCCACCACGTCGCGGATGCAGATGTGTGGCGGCACGCTAACCGGATTGCGGGTCATATACCGGTGAACACGCTGGCCTTCCATAGCCTGGCGTGTGCGCAATTGCGTATAGGACGCGCTGGCGGCGTTGTGAAGAAACAGCCCGATAAGCGCTATCCACAAACCGCCCGCAAAATCTCCCTGCACTAAATTGAGAACCCCTAGCACGATGAGGATCACGCCAAAGGCCGTGCCAGCGCGTGAGGCGTAACGCGTCGCCCAGCGCAAATTACCCTTCCATTGCCAGAGGATGGCGCGGAATACCCGGCCGCCATCGAGGGGAAACGCGGGGATCAGATTAAACGTTGCCAGCATGGTGTTGATCATGGCGAGATATCCCAGCACCGCAACAAATGGCCCATAAACGCCAGCCGCCCCGGTAATCCAGGCGGTAATGAAGAAGCCTATCGCTAGCACATAACTTGCAATAGGCCCGGCAATGGCCATGAGAAATTCCACCTTGGCGCTGTCCGGCTCTTCTTCCATCTCGGCAACGCCGCCAAAAATGAACAGAGTTATGCCGTTGATGGGCAGGCCGTATCGCCGCGCCACGAGGGAATGGCACATCTCATGAAAAATAATCGAGCCAAACAGCCCGGTTGCGCCCAAAATTCCGCTGAGCCAATAGATTGCATCCGGGCGACCGGGAACCTCGCCGGGAAAATAGCCCTTTGCCAGCGACCAGATGACGAGCAGGGCGAGCAGGCCCCAACTGGCGTCGAGTCTCACATCAAAGCCATACAGCCGGAAGAGTGATAGCGGCTTGCCGAACATAAACTGCCTTCCTTTGTGTTAAGCTGGGCCTTATCTATACAGCTTAATCAAGGTTAAAGTGAATGGCGGCAGTAAAAGATACCGGCGTGTTGATATGTGGCCATGGCAGCCGGGATGTTGGGGCTATGCTGGAATTTAATGCGCTGGTGAGCGCCATCGCTGCACGCCTTTCGTTGTATCAGGTGGCTTCCGGTTTTCTGGAATTTGCATATCCATCGATTACGGATGGGCTACAGCGGCTGCGCTTGCTGGGCTGCGACCGGATTTGTGTTGTTCCAGGCACGCTGTTCAGCGCCGGGCACGCCAAACGGGACATCCCGGCCATCTTAAACGGGTTCACAGCGCAAAATCCTGATATCCAGATACTTTATGGGCGCGAGCTTGGCGCGGATATAAACCTAGCGCGTGCGGCCACCACAAGGGTGCGCGACGCAGTTGTCGCTGCGGGTAACGTGATGTCGCCAGAAAAAACAGCCGTGCTGGTAGTAGCGCGCGGCGCATCGGACCCTGACGCAATTGCTTGCATGGAAACTGTCATTGATGCATTGAGGCAGGAGTTGAATTTTGGTTATGCGGGCGCCGCCTATGCAGGCATTGCATCACCTGGGGCGCCGCCAGCCTTGCATCAGATCGTTGCGGATGGGTTTCAGCGGATTGTCGTGCTGCCGTATTTCCTGTTCACCGGCGTTCTGGTAAACAGGGTATATCAACAGACCGATGAAATGGCGCTGCGGCATCCCCATGTTCAGTTCTTGAAGGCGTCATATTTAAACAATCATCCTTTGATCATTACGTGTTTCGTTGCGCGAATTCTTGAAAGCATAGAAACAGGAATACGGATAAATGGCTAAGTGGCCGAGTGGCGGCGATACACCCGTGGCATTGCCAGATTTTTTACCTGGATCGGTTTGGATTACAGGCGCAGGCCCAGGCGATCCTGGCCTGCTGACGCTGTTGGCGTTGCATGCGCTGCGCCATGCGGACGTGATTGTGTATGACGCGCTGGTCAACCCGGAAATTTTGCAGCTTGCTTGGCCAAAGGCCGTGCTGGAATTCGCCGGCAAGCGCGGCGGACGTCCATCCGCTAAACAACCAGACATTTCGAATCGGCTTGTTGAACTCGCTCAGCAGAAAATGCGCGTGTTGCGGCTTAAGGGCGGTGATCCATTTATCTTTGGGCGCGGTGGCGAAGAGGCGCTAGCGCTGGTGCGGGGCGGCATACCGTTCCGAATTGTGCCCGGCATATCGGCTGGCATCGGCGGGTTGGCGTATGCCGGTATTCCGGTGACCCACCGATCAGTCAATTCAGCGGTTACCTTTCTTACCGGACATGATTCTGGCGGTGCAGTGCCGGATGATCTGGATTGGCCGGCGATCGCCAGGGGTTCGCCAGTGATCGTTATTTACATGGCGCTGCGTCAGTTAAAGAATATCGCCGCCCGTCTCATGGCCGCCGGTCGTGACGCAACCGAGCCTGTTGCGCTGGTGTCAAAGGCGACCAGCTCCCAGCAACAAGTGCTGCTCAGTGACCTTGCCCATTGCGCCGAAAAAGCCGTGGCCGCAGGGATGCAACCACCGGTAATCGTTGTGGTGGGCGATGTTGTGCGATTTCATGAAGCGCTTAATTGGGTAGGCGCCCTGCCGGTGCGCAAGCTAAATCCCAGTCCTTCTACCCGTGATGACAGCTAGACCATTTCCTGATCGGATTGAATCAACCTGACCGGGAAAGGCTCTAGACGAGCGCTGCGCACTCCTCAATGAATGCGATTACCTCACCAGCGCCAATGCCACCGCGCAGATTGGTGAAAACAAACGGCCGTTCGCCGCGCATTTTTTTGGCGTCGCGCGCCATCACATCCAGATCAGCCCCTACCATGGGGGCCAGATCAATCTTGTTGATAATCAGCAGATCAGAGCGCGTAATGCCCGGCCCGCCCTTGCGCGGAATTTTATCCCCCGCCGACACATCGATCACATACAGCGTCAGGTCGGCCAGTTCCGGCGAAAAGGTCGCCGCCAGATTATCGCCGCCGCTTTCAATAAAAATAATATCCAGGCCGGGAAAGCGCGCATTCATCCGGTCCACGGCGGCTAGATTGATCGAGGCGTCCTCCCGGATCGCGGTAAGCGGACAGCCGCCGGTTTCCACTCCCTCGATGCGCTCGGGCGGCAATGCGCCCGAGCGGGTCAGGAATTGCGCGTCTTCCTTGGTGTAAATGTCATTGGTGATGGCGGCGATGGAATAATTATCCCGCATCGCCTTGCACAAATAATCCATCAACGCTGTCTTGCCGGAGCCAACCGGCCCACCAACGCCAATGCGGATAGGTCCGTGGACTGATTTATTCATGAGCGGAACAACCTTGTATATTGGGTTTCATGCTGGGCCGAGCAATAATCCAGCATCGGGGTGGCGCTGCCGATTTCTTCCAGGGGTAATGTTTGCGCCAGTTCTGCGGATGCTGCGACATCTGCTTCCAGCAGACGCAGCGCAATCTGGCCATCTGTTTGGCCCAGCGGGATCAGCCGCACGCCTGCCGAAATCAGATTAGCGGTGAACGCATGCAGATACGCCGCCAGCGCATCGCGCATGTCAATGCCATGCGCATGCGCACATAGCGCAACACTCAGCGGATAGCTGGGTGTTGCGTGATCAGATTGCAATGAAGGCTTTGCCGCCTTCTCTTTGTCTCCTGACCCCCTCCCCAACCCTCCCCCTTGCAGGGGGGGGGAGTATCCCGCTTCGCCTGAAGTGTATAAATGCTGACTGCCCCAGGGTTCCCTCCCCTTGGAAAGGGGAGGGACAGGGAGGGGATCACGACACTGTCCAAAGGGATCAAAATCCGGAAGCGGCCAGGCGTCACGAATGGCGCGGGCAAAGGCGGCGCCCTGGGCCTGGGTTTCCAGCGCCAGTTCAGATGTTGGGCGCATGGCGGTTGAGAGTTCAAATATTTCCATCAGCGCGCCGTGATCTTGCGCATCCAGCGCGCGCCATGCGGCCACAAACAGCATGGCGTCATGCAGCCCGGAACCATGGCGCAACAGCGCCGCGCACCATGCCACCAGATCATCACGGTTTTTTATCAGTTCAATTTCCACCGCATATTCCAGCCCATGCGAATAGCTAAATGCCCCCACCGGAAACGACGGCGACAGCCAGGCCAATAATCTATACAGGGATGAACTAGTGGTCATGGTCATGGCCGTGATCATGTGTATGCGCAGGCGCGCCATCATAGGCGCCCGGTTCCGGCGTAAAAATATCCAGCCTGCGCTGAACCTTGCCGCCCAGGTCATGCACCATATGTTCGATCACATGATCATAGCGTAACCGCAATCCACCGCTATCCAGCACCTGCACTGGCAGATGCCGGTTGCCCAGATGCCAGGCGATGCGAATTGCGTTCGTGTGATCGTGGGCGGCAATATCCATCACATCTTCGCGGGCGGCGCGCACCTGCACCCAACGTCCATCATCCAGCAACAGGCCATCGCCATCGCCCAAACGTTCCGCGCGCGCCAGATCCAGCATGAAATCGCCGAGACCATTGTCGAGCGAGAACCGCACACGCCGCCGGTGCCGATCATCAAATGCCAGTGTGACGCAACCCGCAGCCTTCGCTTCGGGCCAGTGGCCCGCCGCAAAAACCTGTGTGGCGCGGGGTAATGTCATGTTCAAAACAGGAAATAACGTTGCGCCATTGGCAGCACGCTGGCCGGGGCGCAGGTCAGGATTGCGCCATCGGCGCGGACTTCATAGGTTTCAGGATCAACCTCGATTTTCGGCAGTGCGTGATTATGGATCATCTGCGCCTTGCCAATGCCGCGAATATTTTTTACCGGCAGAATCTGGCTTTGCAATCCCAACTGCCCCGCCAGGCCGCTGGATACCGCCGCCTGTGATAAAAAGCTGAACCGGCTGGCGGTGCGCGCGCGCCCGAAGGCGCCAAACATCGGGCGGCTATATACCGGCTGCGGC
Organism: uncultured Alphaproteobacteria bacterium; assembly: GCA_947085465.1. Classification (GTDB taxonomy): domain Bacteria; phylum Pseudomonadota; class Alphaproteobacteria; order UBA11222; family UBA11222; genus CAMTWQ01. Next base: position 77,595 of record CAMTWQ010000025.1, on the reverse strand, counting down.
GTCGGGATAGAGGCGTTGGGATCGCCCATTAATGCAGCGGTAATGGTGCCCGCCTTCAGCACCAGATCGGGTTTGACGCCAAAAAACGCGGGTTTCCACAGGACCAGATCGGCAAATTTCCCGGCCTCGATCGATCCCACATAGCTGGCAATGCCATGCGCCAAAGCGGGATTGATAGTGTATTTGGCGATATAGCGCCGTACACGGAAATTATCATTATTGCCAGTTTCTTCGGGCAGCGGGCCGCGCTGTTTGCGCATTTTATCGGCTGTCTGCCAGGTGCGGATAATCACCTCGCCAATGCGGCCCATGGCCTGACTGTCGGACGCCAGAATGCTGATCGCGCCGATATCGTGCAGAATATCTTCGGCGGCAATGGTTTCGCGCCGGATGCGGCTTTCGGCGAATGCCACATCTTCGGGAATGTTCGGGTCCAGATGGTGGCACACCATCAGCATATCCAGATGTTCATCAATCGTGTTGATCGTGAACGGGCGCGTCGGATTGGTGGACGATGGAATGACATTGGCCACGCCGCACACCTTGATAATGTCGGGCGCATGGCCACCGCCCGCGCCTTCGGTATGGAAGGCGTGAATGTTGCGGCCCTTGAAGGCGGCGATGCTGTTTTCAACAAAACCGGATTCGTTCAGCGTGTCGGTGTGAATGGTGACGGCGATGTCGGTTTCCTCCGCCACGCTCAGGCAATTGTCGATGGCGGCGGGCGTGGTGCCCCAATCCTCATGCAATTTCAGGCCGCAGGCGCCTGCATCGATCTGTTCACGCAATCCACCGGGAAGCGATGCGTTGCCTTTGCCGAAAAATCCGATGTTAACCGGCAGGCCGTCGGCCGCCTGCAGCATCCGCGCCAGATGAAACGCGCCCGGCGTGCAGGTGGTGGCGTTGGTGCCCTCTGCCGGGCCGGTGCCGCCGCCCATCAGGGTGGTCACGCCACTAAACAGCGCATCATCCACCTGTTGGGGACAGATGAAATGAATATGCACATCAATGCCGCCCGCCGTCAGGATGCGCCCTTCCCCCGCAATTATTTCCGTACCCGGACCAATGACGATATTCACACCGGGCTGCACATCGGGGTTGCCCGCCTTGCCCACGCCCGCGATGCGCCCATCGCGGATACCGACATCGGCCTTGATAATGCCCCAATGATCAATGATCAGCGCATTGGTAATGACCGTATCCATCGCGCCTTGTGCGCGGGTTGCCTGCGACTGGCCCATTCCGTCGCGGATGACCTTGCCGCCGCCGAATTTTACTTCCTCGCCATAAATAGTGCGGTCTTCCTCGACCTCAATGATCAGATCCGTATCGGCCAGGCGTACCCTGTCACCTTTGGTGGGGCCATACATGGCGGCATAGGCGTCGCGGGTGATTTTGAACGCCATGGTCTAATTTCCCAGCTTGCCGTTGATGCGGCCATTAAATCCGTACACGGCGCGTGCGCCCTGATAGGCGACCAGTGACACGTCGCGGGTCTGTCCCGGCTCAAAGCGCACCGCCGTGCCAGCGGGAATATCCAGCCGGAAGCCGCGCGCCGCGTCGCGGTCAAAATCCAGCGCCGCATTAGTTTCATAAAAATGATAATGCGAGCCAACCTGAATCGGCCGGTCGCCGCGATTGGCGACGCTCAGAGTGATGGTTGGGCGCCCCGCATTAAGTTCAATCGAACCTTCCGCGCAGAAAATTTCTCCGGGTTTCATATGGCCTCCTTAACGGATTGGTTCGTGAACGGTCACCAGCTTGGTGCCGTCGGGAAAGGTCGCCTCGACCTGAATATCGTGGATCATCTCGGCGATGCCATCCATGACCTGCGCGCGGCTCACCACTGTTGCCCCATCACGCATGAGTTCAGCAACACTGCGCCCATCGCGCGCGCCTTCCACCACATAATCCGTGATCAGCGCCACGGCCTCGGGATAATTCAGCTTCACGCCGCGCTCCAGACGGCGGCGCGCGACAATCGCCGCCATGGCGATCAGCAGCTTATCTTTCTCACGCGGCGTCAGGTTCATGGTTTGCGCTTCCTTTCCTATACATGCCAGATGCGCGGCAGCACGTCTGGCAAACCCGCCACAGCGTGCCGGAACGCGGCCCAGAATTCCCCCAACGCTGCGCGCAACATTTGCGGTTCCACCGCCAACCAGCGCATCACCAGCACCCCATTCACGCAGCTTGCCGAAGCCAGCACCTTGTCGCCATAGGCCTGTTGCAAGGCGCGCGCCGGTTCAAGATATTGCGCCGCGTCCCTGCCTGCAAACACCATCGTTGCCAGCGCGCGCGCGCCATTCAGGCCCGCTTTGGCGTTGCCAATCGCTGTAAAATTTCCATCTATCCGCAAGGCATCGGCCCAAATCAATTTACCGTCCTGACGCACTTCCCAGGCATCGCGCAGATAGCCGTCATTGACGATCTCGCCGCTGGCGATACGGCCCAGCACCAGAAATTCCCCCGCCAGAATGCGCGCGCCCGCCGCCAGATGCAGGCGCGTAGTGCGGCGCAACCGCGCGCCGTTGAAGAATATGGTTTCCTGCGGCAACCATTCCGCCCAGGCGTTTTGCGCCGCCCGCAGATCAACGCAGATATGGCTCATGTCACCAGTCGAGCGGTACACTTTCTCCGCCGCAGAAGCGACACACAGCGCCGCCGCATTTTCGCCCACGGAAAATTGAATATCAAGCCTATCGCCCGCAATCAATCCGCCAGACAAGTTAACCAAAGTCGCCTGCGCCACATCACCGCGCTCTGATTTAGAAAACAATACGCGCAGCGGATCGTGATGCGCCAGATGCGATAGCCGCGTTTGTCCATCCTTTGCAGCAAAGCCTATCTCAGCCAGCCCCCGCACCTCCTGGCGCCAGCTCGGGGGCGCTTCGGGTTCAGACCGTAAGATGGCTGCGGACTTCATGCTCATTCATCGCCTTTGACGCGCCGGACATTACGATTTCGCCGCGCACCATCACAAAAAATTCGTCGGACAAATCGCGCGCGAATTCGAAATATTGTTCAACCAGAACAATCGCCATCTCGCCACGCTCGCGCAGAATGCCAATGACATTGGCGATATCCTTGATGATCGAAGGTTGAATGCCTTCTGTCGGCTCGTCAAGCAGCAGCAGGCGCGGGCGCATGACCAGCGCGCGGGCAATGGCCAACTGCTGCTGCTGGCCGCCGCTCAAATCACCACCGCGGCGGCGCAACATATCCCCCAGAACTGGGAACAGATCGTATATTTCACCTGGAACATATCGTTCAGCGCGCGGACAGGCCGCATAGGCAGTGTGCAGATTTTCCTCCACCGTCAGCAGCGGAAAAATCTCGCGCCCTTGCGGCACATAGGCAATGCCGCGCCGCGCCCGTTCATAGGGAGGCAACCTGCTGATCCAGGTGTTTTCCCAATTGATCGATCCGGAGCGCACGGGCTGATGCCCGGCAATAGCGCGCAGCAAACTGGTTTTGCCAACCCCGTTGCGCCCCATGATGCAGGTGACAGCGCCCTTGCGCGCCGTCAAATTCACGCCGCGCAATATCTGGCTGGCGCCATAATAAAGATCAATATTTTCCAAAGACAGCATGTGCTACCGGCCCAAATAAACTTCAATAACCCGCTCGTCCGCCTGCACCTTGTCCATTGATCCCTCGGCCAGCACCGAACCTTCATGCAGCACGGTCACATAGGTATCAAGGCGGCGGACAAACTCCATGTCATGCTCAACAACGATGACGGAGCGGTCTTTGGCGATGTCGCGCAACAACTCCGCCGTTTGACTGGTTTCGGCGTCGGTCATTCCCGCCACTGGTTCATCAACCAGCAGCAATTCCGGATCCTGCATCAGCAGCATGCCGATCTCCAGCCATTGTTTCTGGCCATGGCTGAGAGAACCTGCCTGTGTTGTCTGCCGCCCGGCCAATGAGACAGTATTCAGAACCTCATCAATGCGCAGGCGCTGGGTTGCATTCAACTTGAAAAATAGCGAGGTTCGCGCGCGCCGGTCGCATTTCAACGCCAGTTCCAGATTTTCAAACACGCTCAGATTTTCAAAAATTGTGGGTTTCTGAAATTTGCGCCCGATGCCAAGATTGGCGATCGCCGCCTCGTCTAGCTTGCGCAAATCGATGTCGCCATTAAAAAATATCTGCCCCTCGTCGGCGCGGGTTTTACCGGTAATCACATCCATCATCGTGGTCTTGCCCGCGCCATTGGGGCCGATGATGGCGCGCATTTCGCCCGCATTCACCACCAGGCTAAGATTATTCAACGCCTTGAAGCCATCAAAGCTGACGCTGACCCCGTCCAGATACAGCATAACATCGGCGCCGCGTGTGCTCATGGCTGTTTTCTCGCATAGAGAAAGCGCAGCGGGCCGAGCGCAGCGCCGCGTGTAAGTTGACTGACCAGGCCAACAATACCCTTTGGTAAAAACAATGTGACCGCGACGAACAGGGCGCCAAGCATGAATAGCCACACTTCAGGAATAGCGCCGGTGAAATAGCTTTTGGCGTAATTGACCAGCACCGCGCCCAGCGCCGCGCCGAACAGTGTGCCGCGTCCGCCAACAGCCACCCAGATCACCGCTTCGATGGAGTTGCCCGGCGTGAACTCGGTTGGATTAATGATGCCAACCTGCGGCACATACAACGCCCCGGCAACCCCCGCCAGCATGGCGGAAAAGGTAAACACAAAAAGTTTGTAATACTGCACCTGATAGCCCAGAAAGCGCACGCGGCTTTCCGCATCGCGGATCGCCTCCAGCACGCGGCCCAGTTTCGAGCGGACAATCATCGCGCATAGCAGATAGCCCCCCGCCAGCGCCAGGGCGCTAAGCGCAAACAACACACAACGGGTTGCGTCCGCTTGTAGATCAAAGCCCAGTAAGTCCTTGAAATCGGTCAGGCCGTTATTGCCGCCAAAGCCCATATCGTTGCGGAAAAACGCCAGCATCAACGCATAGGTCATCGCCTGGGTGATGATCGACAGATAGACGCCGGTTACGCGGCTGCGAAAGGCGAACCAGCCGAACAGAAACGCCAGGCTGCCTGGAACCAGCACCACCATCAACAACGCGAAAGCAAACATATCAAAGCCATACCAGGCCCAGGGCAGTTCATTCCAGTTAAGGAACACCATGAAATCCGGCAGTTGCGCATTGCCATAAACGCCCCGCGCGCCAATCTGGCGCATCATGTACATGCCCATGGCGTAACCGCCGAGGCCAAAAAACGCGCCATGCCCAAGGCTCAAAATACCGCAATAGCCCCACACCAGATCAACGCTCAGCGCCAGCAGCGCATAGCAGACATATTTGCCCATCAGGCTGATCAGATAAGTCGGCACATGAAAAAACGACTCCGCCGGAGTCAGCAGATTTAGCAGCGGCACAAATAACGCCGACCCCAGCATTAACCCCAGCAGAATTTTTCCGCCCAGCGGCAATGAAAGAATGAAACTTTGATTTGCGCGCATGGTCTAGCTCTCCACCGCGCGGCCTTTTAGCGCGAACAATCCGCGCGGGCGGTATTGAATGAACAATATAAGCGCGATCAGAATAAATATCTTGCCCAGCACCGCGCCGGCAAACGGTTCCAGAAATTTATTCACCAGGCCAAGACTCATCGCGCCAAAAAATGTGCCCAGCAAATTGCCAACACCGCCAAACACCACCACCATGAAACTATCGACAATATAACTTTGCCCAAGATTGGGGCTAACATTGTCAATCTGGCTCAGCGCCACGCCCGCTATGCCCGCAATGCCAGAACCCAGGCCAAAGGTCAGCGCATCTACCGTGCCAGTGCGGATGCCCATGCTGCTCGCCATGGCGCGGTTCTGTGTCACAGCGCGCATCCGCAAACCGAGCGCGGTCTTGCGCAGCACCAGCACCAGCACACCCAACACCATCAGCGAAAAAATGATGATCGCCACACGGTTATAGGTCAGCGCCAGACCACTCTCGAATTCCATTGCGCCGCTCATCCAGCTTGGCGTGCCCACCTCTTTATTTGTCGGGCCAAAGATCGAACGCACGGTTTGTTGCAGAATCAGGCTGACGCCCCAGGTGGCCAGCAGGGTTTCCAGAGGCCGCCCATAGAGAAACCGGATAATGCCGCGCTCAATGGCGACGCCGACCAGGCCCGCCACCATGAACGCCGCAGGAATAGCGATAAACAACGATACGTCAAACAGGCCGGGATAGGCGGTGCGGATAACCTCCTGCACCATATAGGTCGTATAGGCGCCAAGCATCACCATTTCGCCATGCGCCATATTGATGACGCCCATCACACCAAAGGTGATCGCCAGCCCGATCGCCGCCAGAAGCAACACCGAACCAAGGCTTACGCCATGAAACAGGGCTTCCGCCATGCCCCAAAATTCGAGGCGGCTTTCAACACCCTGCAAAGCTTTTTCAGCAGCGGCAAGAACCTCATCGCCGCCCGCGCCCGCACTGCCGCGCGCAACAACGTTATTGAGCAGCGCGCGCACCTCCTGATCGGTAAAGCCGCCTAGGGTTTCAATCGCTTTAAGCCGGGTTTGGGCATCGTCTGAGAGATTGAAGTGAATGCCCGCCAGGGCGCGCTGCATACGGCGCAGAACGGCGGCGTCGGTTTCCTTGGCGATCGCCGTTTCCAATAACGGTATGCTTTCCGGCGCAGCGTTTTTGAAAATCGCGTCGGCCGCCTGTTTGCGTAATTTGGGATCGGGGCCAAGCAGCGACATGCCGCCCAGCGCGCCGCGCAAACGTGTGCGGATGGCGTTGGTGATATTGGCCTTGGTCAATTCTTCCGGTGCGGCGCTGCCGCCCGCTGCGCCGGTCAGCGGATGTTTTAGCCCAAAGCCTGTTGGGGTTTCGGTCGTGATCCAAATGCTGCCGTCAGATTTGCGCGCATAAAGATTACCATTCAACAGCGCGTCAAGCGGCGCAATGACATTGGGATTGCCGGTGGCGGTTAATGCGTCAATAGCTTCGCTCTGTATGCTGCGGCTTTTATCCGCCAGCTTCTGGATAAGTGCTGGAAGGTCCGCTTGCGCTTGCGCAAATGCATGCAGTGGCGCGAACAGCAGGCAGAGGAGAAGTGAAAAAAAATTTAACATACCAGCGCGCTATCCAGTTAGATCGGATTATGTGTCGACCCCCACCCCCTGCCTACGCCGGAGCGAAGCCCCGGCTTCGCGCAGGCAGGCAACCCCTCCCCACGAGGGCAAGGGGGCTTTTGAAAGACGTAACATTAGGGAACATTCCGCCAAAAGCCAGCATCCAGAAATACGGGCCGGATCCTGCCGTATGGCAAGATTCCGGCCCCAGTATAGACGTGTTCAGGAAGGAAACTAGTTCGCGGTGTATTTCGGCTTTTCGCAGTTGCCGCACACCCATGGGAAGGTCCAATCCGCCGTCAGCTTCTTGCTTTCGGGAATGAAATCGGACCAGGCGTCGCCGACGATCGGGCCTTCGGTGCGCCATACGATATCGAACTGGCCATTCGCCTGAATTTCGCCGATCATCACCGGCTTGGACAGGTGATGGTTGACGTTCATGACGCTGTCAAAACCGCCGGGGGCTTTGACCTTCTGGCCATACATGGCCTGGCGCACGGCGTCCACATCGGTGGTGCCGGCCTGTTGAACCGCCTGCACCCACATTTTGAAGCCGATATAATGGGCTTCCATCGGATCGTTGGTCACGCGCTTGGGGTTTTTGATGAAGGTCTGCCATTGCTTGATGAACTCGGCGTTCTTTGGCGAGTCGACCGACATGAAATAGTTCCATGCCGCCAGATGCCCAACCAGCGGCGTTGCGTCAAGACCGGCCAGCTCTTCTTCACCGACCGAGAAGGCGACAACCGGAATGTCTTCCGCCTTGATGCCCTGGTTGCCCAGTTCTTTATAGAACGGCACGTTGGCGTCGCCATTGATAGTTGACACCACGGCGGTCTTTTTGCCCTCGGACGCGAATTTCTTCACGCTAGCCACAATGGTTTGCCAATCGGAATGGCCGAACGGCGTATATTCCTCCATGATGTCCGCATCCGCCACGCCCTTGGCGTGCAGGAACGCGCGCAGGATTTTGTTGGTGGTGCGCGGATACACATAGTCGGTGCCCAAAAGCACCCAACGCTTGGCGTCGCCGCCATCTTTGCTCATCAGATATTCCACCGCCGGGATCGCCTGCTGGTTTGGCGCGGCGCCGGTATAGAACACATTGCGCGAGGATTCCTCGCCTTCATACTGCACCGGATAGAATAGCAAACCGTTCAATTCCTCGAACACCGGCAGCACCGATTTGCGCGACACCGAGGTCCAGCAGCCAAACACTACATCGGTTTTTTTCACCTGGATCAGCTCGCGGGCTTTTTCGGCGAACAGCGGCCAGTTGGAGGCCGGATCGACCACTACTGCTTCGAGCTTCTTGCCAAGCAGGCCGCCCTTCTTATTCTGATCGTCGATCATCATCAGAATAGTGTCTTTCAAAGTCGTTTCGCTGATCGCCATGGTGCCTGACAATGAATGCAGAACACCCACCTTGATGGTGTCGTCCGCCGCCACCGCAGCGCCTACACCCCATCCAGCGATGGTGGCAACCATCGCCGCCTTACGTAGAAATTTTTGCATACCCCGTTCCCCTTTGTTTTTGCCGGAAGTCTTAAAATATGGTTAAGCAAAACACATGCCATGAGTGCTTTGGGGGGATGCCTTAGGCCGGGTAATACCGGCTAACAGGGGAGTTAGATAACATGCCGTTACCGCGGCTATAAATGGCGATAACTTAAGCATCTGTTTATTTTATGCCTAATTTATAGGCGTTTTGTGACGCAGCGGGCAATCGCCATTGCCTTGTATCCAAGAAGGACATGCCGGTATCGCCGCCAGACATTTCCTCAGGTGATGGCATGAGCAGGCTGGCCAAACCGCCAGCCACCTGCGCGCTACATGCGGACGCCAGCGCTTTACGATCCAGATAATCCTCAACCGCCAATGCAGGGTGAAAATGCACCCGCGCCGGAGCGAACGCGCGCATTAACACCAGCCACAGGTGCGGAAGCATGGCCATATCACCATACCAGGCAAGAGATGTATCGCGGCCGCCGCGCTGCAAATCCGGATAGGCAATGGTAACCGGTTGCACGGTTGCCTGTCGCACCCCGTCTAAAGCGCCAAGCAGCGCGGATTTGAATGGCAGCAGTTTACCCCCATCCCCGGTTGTGCCTTCCGGAAACAAAATGACATTCCGCCCGGACGCCAGATGCGACCGGATACAGGCGGCTTCAGTTTTTACATGCGCCGCCTTGCGCGTGACAAAGATGCATTGTCCCAGGCTGGCGATACGTCCAAACAGGGGCCAACCCGCCACGTCCTGTTTGGCGACAAACACCGCGTCTAACAGCACCCCTAAAATCACGATATCAAGATAGGATACGTGATTGGCCACGTACAAAACTGGTCCGTGTTGCTGTGCCTGCCCCGAGACGCGAAGCCGCAAACCGATGATCCGGTTTGTCACCCGGAACCACAGGCCCGCCACGCTCCGCTGCGCGCCCAGTTTTCCGCTGATGCGGTATAACGGAATACATACCAGCGTCATTATCAGAAAACACATCAGCCGGATGCCCGCCCGGACCTGCCGGGCCGTCATGATCATGCCGCGCCCCGGTAGCGGCGCGCATAATTGCGGCTCAGTTGATTAGTCATCACCACGACGCAGATATCAACAGTGTTAAATACTGTATCAATCACCGCGCCGTCGCCGACCATGGCCCCAGCGCCAACATAGCCGCGAATCAAGGGAGGCATTTGCCGCATCACCTGGCGCTTGTCGATCTCACCCACGTAACGGCGCTGCATACTCACATATTGATCTGGATGCGCATGCGGCCGCAGCTCCTCACTCGCCATATGATAAGTGTGTAAAAACGTCAGCGCATCCGCCGCCTGCTCGGGATCGGCGCCAGGAAAACTCGCGCAGCCGAACATGATGTCAATATTGCGGGTGGTGACATACTCGCCCAAGCCCATCCAGAGCATGTCCAGCACAGCCCTGTTGCGGTAGCAAGGGTGCACACAGGACCGGCTAAGTTCCAGAATTTCTCCGGGGAACCCCTTAAGGGCTCTCAGATCAAACTCCGATTCGGTATAAAATTTCTGCTGCCGCCCAAGCGCATCGCGGCGGGTTAAGCGATAGGCGCCAGCGATCTGCGGATCGCCCCACTTATCCCTGGTCTGGGTGTCAATCACCAGAAGATGATCGCTGAGATGGTCAAAACAATCTGCATCCCGGTGTTCTAGCGCCATCCAGGGGGTTGGCCGCGCGCCCATCTCTTCATAAAAGACCTGATATCGCAGCCGCTGGGCGGATTGGATTTCGCCCTCATCGCGGGCAAGACGAACAGCGAACCGGTAGTCATTACTGCGGGTCTGAATAAGCATCTGGTTATCCCTTCTCCACTGTTGTTGCTGTGAAGCCGGGTGCAGATATGAGCAAGGGATGTTCAGGTTAAGTCACGAAGCGATGAATCCTTCATGACACCAGAAGAAATATGGGGATTAATCAGGATAAACGAAAGATTTAGACCGTGAACCGAGCGTAGGCCACAGGCCTTTAACCGACAAAACAAGTGATTCGCCTACATAACAATGCCCGCCGGCAAAGATAATCTCCCCCGTACTGCGAATCAGCTTGGGGCGGCACTCAACCAGATCCCCGGGATTTGCAGGCGCCAGAAACGCCGCGTTCCATGAAAGCGCCCCGGAAGCATTGCCGCCATTGGCGGCCACGGCATTGGCGATGGCCATTTCGGCGAAGCTCATCACCATGCCCCCATGCGCGGCGCCGCTGGCATTAGCATGCGCCTCGCGCACCCGGAAAGCATAGGTAAAATCACCTTCTCGCTCCTGCCTGGAAAGGAACGGCCCGATCAAGCGCATGAACGCATCGGCGCCACCTAAAATCAGCCGGTAGCCCAGTTTTTCCGCATTGGCGTCATTTGTCATGCGGCCTCCTGCCGTTTGCGCACCCAAGCCATGCCTGCTTTTGCATCGGCCTGGAATATGCAATCTTATGCCACACCTCAGGGGAGACACGCCGATGAAATATTTGCACACCATGGTCCGGGTGAACGATCTGGAAGGATCACTGGATTTCTATTGTAACAAGCTTGGGCTAACAGAGCTTGGCCGGTTCGACTCCAGGGAGGGGCGCTTTACCCTGGTTTTTCTGGCTGCGCCAGGGAACGAGACTGCGCAAGTGGAACTAACCCATAATTGGGACTTTGAGGCATTTGGCGAGGCGCGCAATTTTGGCCACCTGGCGTATGAGGTTGAAGATATTTATGCTGTCTGCCAGCGGCTGCTGGATAAAGGCGTTGTGATCAACCGGCCACCCCGAGATGGGCGCATGGCTTTTGTGCGCTCGCCCGATAATATTTCCATCGAGCTGTTGCAGGCCGGCAAGGCCCTGCCCGCCACAGAACCATGGGCATCCATGCAGAATACCGGGCATTGGTGATTTGGGGGTGATGCGATTACGTTATGCCGTCCTCGCGGGCGCGTCACTACTGGCTGGCGCGGCTTATACAATCTACTGGCTCATCTTGGCGGGAGAGATTGCGCAGGGCATCGCCAATTGGGCGGAGCAGCGCCGCGCAGAAGGATATGTGGTCGAATATTCTGGATTACAGACATCCGGATATCCGTTGCGTATTCAGCTACAGGCCGCCGAAGTCCGGCTTTCCATGCGGCAAGGGGACGCGCTATGGGAATGGCGCGCGCCAGTGCTCGCCGGGCATGTCCTGCCCTATATGCCAAATCAATTTGTTCTTAGCGCGCTTGAGCCGCAAGAAATTGCCCATAGCAACACTGTGACGGGCGCCGTTAAAAAGTACTGGCTCGCGCCGGACATGGCGACGGCGAAACTGGGATTGGAAGGTGGCAAGCTGATGCAGTTGGCGCTGGATCTGACCGGCGGCGAGATTCATGGCGATGGGTTTAAGGGCGCGGTATCGCTTGGCCGGGCGCAATTAAATGCGCGCCAGGGCAATCAAAGAATTGAAAAGCCCCCATTGCTTGAAATCGCTATTGAAATTGAAAATTCCACTTATCCTGGGTTCTCCGGATCGGCGCTTGGCGAGAAATTGACGCGGCTCTCACTAAATGCAGGCGTAGAAGGCGTTCCGCCCGCGCAAACAGGCACAGCAGGCATTCGCGAATGGCGCGATGCGGGCGGCATTGTGCAAATACTTGAATTCAGGCTTGACTGGGGACCGCTGCAACTCAGTGCTGCTGGCACTACTGCGCTTGACGCCCGGAACCGGCTGATGGGATCACTGACGGCACGGCTGCTGAAATATGATGGCGTGATCAGCGCTTTACATGCGGCGGGCCAATTGAGCGAGGATGAGAAAAACGCCGCCAGCCTGGCGCTTGAGATTATTGCCAATGCTGCGGGTGGCGCAAAAGGCGATCTGGCGTTGCCGCTGGTTTTGCAGGACGGCGAAGTGTATCTGGGCCCGGTCCGGATAGCGCGGTTGCAACCGCTATTTTAAGAAGCCTCGTTTCCAGGCTTTGACTTTTTAGAAATGCGGCCAAAATCCGGTTCCGCCGTATCCTGCCCGGCCTCAATGATCTGTTTACGGATGGCCCTGGTGCGGGAAAAAGAATCGAACAGCGCATCGCCATCCCCCCATCGGATCGCCCGCTGCAAGGCGCTGATATTTTCCGAAAAACGGCCGAGCATCTCCAGCACCGCTTCACGATTATTCAGGAAAATATCCCGCCACATTGTGGGATCGGATGCGGCAATCCGGGTGGAATCACGAAATCCACTGGCGGAATATTTGATAACCTCGGTTTGGGTCACTTCCTCCAGATCGGCCGCCGTGCCCACCATGTTATAGGCGATCAGATGCGGCAGATGGCTGGTGACGGCGAGCACCAGATCATGATGCTCTGGCGTCATGAAATCCACATTGCTGCCGCAGCGCTGCCAAAACCGGGTTAATTGCCCAACTGCGGCGCGATCAGCGCCAGGTGGCGGCGTCAAGATGCACCAGCGGTTATCGAACAGTTCGGCAAAGCCGGATTCCGGGCCTGAATATTCGGTGCCCGCAACCGGATGGGCGGGCACAAAATGCACGCCATCGGGCACAAACGGGCTTATATCGCGCACCACTGCGGTCTTCACCGAGCCAGCGTCAGAAAGTATGGCGCCCAGCTTCAAGGCGGACTGAATTTCCTGCGCCAATCCTGCATAGGTTCCAACCGGCGTACACAGGATCACCAGGTCCGCGCCGCGCGCCGCATCCGCCGCCGTTTCTGCGATGCTGTCAATAAAACCCAATTCCAGTGCTTTGCGCCGCGTCCGGCTGCTCTGGGCGAAGCCCGTAATATGCCCCGCAAGACCGGCGCGCTTGGCCGCCCAGGCAATGGACGAGCCAATCAGCCCAAGACCAATAAGCGCAATACGCTCAAACGCGCCGTCACGATCAGGCATTTTTGCAGCCTTGCATAAATTCTGTCAGCCGGCGGATGACTTCCCGGTTCTCCGCCTCTGTGCCTACGGTAAGCCGCAGGCAATGCGGCAAGCCATAGCCTTCCATGCGGCGCAGGATCAGCCCTTGCTGGCGCAAATACGCATCGGCGGCGGGCGCGTCACACGCCGGTTGAGGCGGAAACGAGATCAGCACGAAATTGGCGGCGCTTTTATCAAACGCCAGGCCGATATGGGTAAGCTCAGTTTCCAGCCAATCGAGCCATTTCGCATTGTGCGCGGCAGCGGCCTCGGTAAAGGCCGTGTCTTGCAACGCGGCCACGCCCGCCGCCTGGGCTGGCAAGGAAACATTGAACGGCCCGCGTACGCGGTTAAGCACATCAACCACATGCGCCGGGCAATAGGCCCAGCCCAAACGCAATGACGCTAGCCCATATATTTTTGAAAATGTCCGCGTCATCACAACATTATCGCTGGTCGCCACCAGTTCGATGCCAGCCTCGTAATCATTGCGCCGCACGAATTCGGCATAGGCCGCGTCAACCACAAGCAACACATCCGGCCGCAACCCGGCGCGCAAACGCCGCAACTCCCCCGCTGGGATATAGGTGCCGGTCGGATTATTCGGATTAGCGAGAAACAGAATCCGGGTCGCAGGCGTGACATGCGCCAACAGCGCATCCACATCCGCAGTGCGGTCCCGTTCGGGCGCCGCCACTGGTTTTGCGCCCGCCGCAGTTGCGGCTATCGGATAGATCGAAAAGCCATGCGCGCTATACAGCATCTCATCTCCCGGCCCGAGGTAAGCCTGGGCCAGCAAGTGAATTAATTCATCCGAGCCATTGCCGCACACGATCCGGTCGGCGGCCAGTCCAAAATGCGCAGCAATCGCTGCGCGCAAATCGCTCGACGCGCCATCAGGATAGCGATGCAATATCGCTGCCGCCGCCTGATAGGCCACCACCGCCTTCGGGCTTGCCCCTAATGCAGACTCGTTTGACGATAATTTTACAGCATGTTTGATGCCGTCAAGCTTTGACACGCCGGCTTCATACGGTTTGACATCGAGCACGCCGGGTCTCGGTTTAATGGGGCTCACTGGGTCGCTCCGGATTTATAGCGTTAATTGCAAGGGAACCGCATATCCGCCCGCAACTAGAATACGCTCAAGCAATTTTTCTGGAGACTCCACGGCGCTTATCAAGCGCGGATCATCGTCAGCGATATAACCAGCCGCATCGAATAGCATAAGCCGCTTATCCGACTTGCCGGTGTCAACTGGTTCTGCTTCAATCCCGCAACCAAGCAATAACCGCCGGACCGCCGCACGGCTCATTTCGTTACGGCAAAATAACAGCAAGTAACTGCGGTCATTACCGGTTTCTTCGCGATCATTGCGCGCCACGGCGACGGCGTCCGGCTCCTGCCGGCCAGCCATCCGAACAAATGGCAGTCGCGCGACGATTCGGACGCCGCCATCAGCTCCCCGGCCCGGCAAAGCATGCGCCAGCGCCGGCCACCAGTCGCCAGCCGGATCACCGCCGCCTGGCGCCGGTAAAATTCCAACCGTGCCCAGGCCTTCCGCCACACGGCCCATCACTTGCGCTGTTGAGGTATAGAGGCTTGCCTGTGTGACCGAGCCAAAATGCGAGCGCGCCAAATCCCAGTAAGCAACAGGCTCGGATGACCCAAACACCACCACCTCTAAAGGCCCCTGCATACCAGTCAGCGCCGAGATCAGTTCGCGCCACACACGGGCAACGACCGCCGCTGGAAGCGGACCCGAATGCCGCGCCAGCAAGCGCCTGATAATCTTTGCCTCACGGCCCGGGCGCATGGCAAAGACCGGCGCTTCCGTGTGCTTTGATTCTTTCGCTTTAACCGCGGCTATGTGCTGCACAACCCCGGCGCGCCGCATAATGAGATCATGCAGAGCATCATCGATTTGGTCGATTTCATCTCTAAACTCAGCGAGGGGGTCAGTTTCTATTGTCATATCCGTCACTATATGCCGATTAGCGCCGCTGTTTTTATACTTTTTCGATATCTCGTATTTAGGAGATAATCCAAAGGGACGGGAATTTTCCGCGCCAGACTACCAGACTAAATGAATGAAATTTCTCTATATTTCAACTAATTAGAGAAGCCGCGCGCGCTAATTCAGAAATTCTGGATGTATTCCTAGCCTGGCGACTCTGCCCCGGTGTTTATTCCGGGACGCCAACGGACGCAAAGGAAAGATTTTACCGGCCGCAGGCAGGGCGCGCAATGCCTCCCAAAAACTAATGTATTAGCTGATTCTTAGGCGAATATTTTTTAATGGCCATTTGCAATGAGTCGATCAATTGCTTGCCGGTTTCGCCCCCCTTGCCCTGAACGCGCCCCTTTATCACCGCGCGCATCACGTCAATATGGGCCTTAACGATTTCAAGGTGCTGATCCGTGCGGCCTGCGGTCTTGGTGGTGAACTTGTGCAGGGAGTCAGCAAAGATGGTCACCAGAACATAGCCGAACGTGCCGCCCTGCCCCTTCATATCGTGGGCAATGTGATTGATTTCGGCGAAAATATCACTTCGATTTTCAGGCTTCTCCGCAGCGTTTACAACTAATGCCGTTAATTGATCGATATGCTTGGAAACCCAGTCAGGATAATCTTCCGAGAGCGTCTCAAGCGCCGCCTGAGCCTTTTCCAAAGCCACAATTGAAATACTCAATTTCTCACGCCCGACGCCAAGCCCGCCCACCTTATCCCGCAAGCGGTTTTCCAGCCGGAAAATGCGCACCTTGATATTGGGTTTAGGTTTTGTATCCACGTTAGGCATGAATCACCTCGACTTCAGGGCTGCTGTCTGTAAGCGAGCGGCGGTCGGGCCTGTTATCAAGCGGGATGGGTTTGCGCCTCCGGTCCGGGCCGAAATATTGTTCTGACTGAATAAACTGGCGTGGTCTTTCAACGACCTGCACTATGCGCTGGGCAAACGATAAGACAGAGAACGGTTTGGCCAGAAATTCCGTTACGCCTAAATCGCGAACTTGATTGACAAGGTGGGTTTCGGAATGTCCTGAAATCATGATGAATGGCATGAACCGGTTGGGGCTTTCCTTATGCCGCCGGACCCAGCGCAGCAAAATCGTCCCATCCACCGGCGACATCTGCCAATTAGAAATAATCACATCCACACTCATGATCCCGGCGCGGCTCGGATCCACAGTCATCAGTTTTATGAGATCAATAGCGTCACCGCCGTGTGTTGCGGTTTTGATATTTACTACGCCGAGTTCTCGCAGGCAGGTCATCATCAAGGATGTCAGGAACGGGCTGTCCTCGACCAGAAGTACGTTGAGGCGTTCAAAATTGTAATCAGCCATTTTTGCCGCCTCTGGCGCACTCATGCCTAAGAAATAGTATTAAATATTAAGGAAAAATCCTTAACGCTTTCTGTATGCTCACCTGCGGAATAGTATCTAATACATTGGTTTCAGATAAAAACTATCCGCGCCTCACGAAAGCAAAAAACAGATTAGGAGGCAAGCTGAATGGCTGGCGCGTGCTTTTTTACAGCGCTTTCAAGATCGGCTATCAATTTTCCGGCAACATCGCCGCTGACGCCTTTTACGCGCCCCTTGATGACGGCGCGAAGGGCGTCAATATGCGCCCTGATGATCTCCACATGGGGATCATCCATGCCGCTGTCCTTGCCGGTGAGTTTATAAAGCTGTCCGGCGAAGGTTGAGACCAGCGGATATCCAAATACGCCGCCATTTTCCATCAAATCGAATGCAGTGGAGTTGATTTCGTTAAACAAAGCCGCCCGGCTTTCCGGCGAATCGACGGCGCGCGCCGACAACAGCAAAAGCCACTCACCCACCATCTCATTTGAATAATATGAAAACGAGTGTTGCCGGTTATGTATGGATAAAATAAGTTAAGTTACGGTTAGTGTTTACGCGCTCTCGTATACTGAGTGTGTTTATAGAGTTGAAAAATGCGCCCCCTAACGCCTCTGCCCGATCAACTTTTTAAGATATTGAAATGATAGAAACATTTGTAATTCTTGGGGCTGGCCAGGCCGCTGGCCAGGTAGCGCAAAGCCTGCGCAGTTCCGCCTGTGGCTTTACCGGCCGCATTGTGATGATTGGCGAGGAGCCTTACATTCCCTATCAGCGCCCGCCACTGTCGAAAAAGTTTTTGGCGGGCGAGTTGGACATTGAGCGCGTCTATTTTAAACCGCCTGCGTTTTACGAAAAATCCGCTATTGAGCTGATGCTGAACACCAGGGCTGCGTCCATTGATCGCAAGGCGAAACAGGTGACGCTCAGCGATGGCCGCGCCATTGCTTATGACAGACTGATAATCACCACTGGCTCGCGTGTGCGGACCTTAAACTTGCCCGGCGTTGATTTGCCCGGAGTCTTTTATCTGCGCACGATCAAGGATGTTGAAGCCATCCGCGCCTATCTGAAACCTGGTGGCAAGCTAGTCATTGCAGGTGGCGGATATATCGGGCTTGAGGTCGCCGCCGTCATGGTGTCGCGCGGGTTTGATGTGACGGTGGTGGAAATGGCGCCAACCGTTCTGGCGCGGGTTATGGATCCTCAGGTCGCGGAGTTTTTCGCAGGCGTGCATCGCAGCGCCGGGGTGAAAATTGAAAATGGCGCCGCCGTCCAGGGATTTTCCGGTAGTAACCGGATTGAGCGCGTGCTCACCGCCGATGGCCGCGAATTCCCGGCAGATGTAGCCATTATCGGCGCGGGCATCGTCCCCAATGTAGAACTGGCGCAAGCCGCTGGCCTTGCTTGCGACAACGGGATCGTGGTCGATGAATATGGCCGCACGCAAGATACCGATATTTTTGCAGCGGGTGACTGCGCCAACCATCCCAACCGGCTGCTGGGGCGCAGGTTGCGGCTTGAGTCGGTGCATAACGCCCTGGAACAAGGAAAGAGTGCTGCTGCGGCCATGTGCGGCAAGCTGGTTGAATATGCTCAAGTGCCGTGGTTCTGGTCGGATCAATATGATCTGAAATTACAGATCGTTGGCCTGTCCGGCGCGCACGACAAAGTCATCATTCGCGGCAGCATGGAAAAACGCGCCTTCGCCGCCTTCTACCTGAAGGGCAATGTGATCATCGCCGTCGATGCGGTGAACAGTCCCGCAGAATTCATGGCGTCTAAACAATTGGCCGCCAACAAAACGCCCATCAATCTGGAAAAGCTTGCCGATGTGAACGTGCCGATGACGGCGGTTGCGGCCTGATCAATATTGATGCTCAGGCATCCGCACGATAAGGCCATCCAGCGCCTTGGCAACCTTGATCTGACAGCTTAGGCGGCTGTTCTCCTTCACCTCGGATGCAAAATCGAGCATGCTTTGCTCCATCTGCTCACGCTTGCCGGTTTTCTCCAGCCAGGCCGGATCCACATAGACATGGCACGTTGCGCAGGCGCAGGCGCCGCCGCAATCCCCATCAATCCCAGGCACCAGGTTTTGCACCGCCCCTTCCATAACGGACAGGCCATCAGCCACGTCAATCACATGCTCGACGCCGCTATGTTCTATGTAGGTAATTTTTGCCATTTGTATATTCGCTTTGCGGAAAGGAAGCCGCTGTATATGTCAGCCGGGGCGGCGGGTCAATATACCCGTATTAACCCGGCGCATTGACACATCATCAGGGGGCTAAAGCGGGCTGGCGCTTGCTATCTCATACTTTTTGAGGGCGCGTGATATCACTGTCAGGCCTTTAGTCGCTGCCCGGTAGGCCGCCATATGTGGGGCCTTGAAATGCGCCGCCAGGGCCGCATCGGATTCCCACTCCTCAAAAATCCGCAATACATTCGGATCTTCAATGTCCGTGTAAAAAGAGTAGGCGTGGCAGCCAGCCTCGGTGCGCGTCGCTTGCGCCATAATGATGGCCTGTTCGATCATTTTGCCGCGGCTTTCCGGTGCGACCCGGATTTCACCCGATATAACCAGCATGGCAATCTCCCCTCATTCCCAGTAAGTTCGCCATATAGTGTACCGGTAACCAGGCGGCGGCACCACATGGAATTAGCGGACCAGATTGCCCCGGCGCAGATTGTCGTGCGTCAATTACAGCGCTTTGCGCAGGTGGAACGGGTCTATCTGTTTGGCTCGCGGGCGCGCGGCGATGCTGGCCCGCGCTCGGACATCGATCTGGCGATTGCCTGCCCGCTGGCGGATGCGCGGGTTTGGGCCGACATATGTGAGGCCATTGACGTGGCGGATACTTTGTTGAAGATCGACGCCATCCGCCTTGAGGAGGCGGCGCCCGAATTCGCGCAACGGATCATGGCGGAAGGACGCTTGCTGTATGAGCGCGGATAAAATTGAACAATCGCTGAGTAATCTGGAGCAGGCGGTGCTGCGGCTAAAGGAAGCGCTGGAAGAACCGCAAACCAATCCGCTGGCCGTGGATGGCACGATTCAGCGCTTCGAGTTCGCCTTCGAACTGAACTGGAAAACACTCATGCACATGCTGGAAGCGGAAGGCATTGCCGCCGCCACCCCGCGCGCTGTTATCCGCGAGGCGTTCAAAGCGCAGTGGATAGATGATGAGGCGGCATGGCTGCAAATGCTGAGTGACCGCAATAACACCTCGCACACATATAACGCCGCATTAGCCCATCAAATTTATGCGCATATCCGGGATAATTTTTCCAAACTGGCTGATGCGGCGGCGTCCTATCGCGCCAGAGCGGGCGGAACACCAGCCAGCCCATAATAAAGCGCGGCCATCCGCGCACAGGTTTGGCTAAAGCCAACCTAATCGAGCGGATGGCCAAGCCAGGATATTACTTCTTCATATCGTCTTTCATCATGCCGTCTGTCTTCATCATCTCATCCATCTTCATCATGCCGGCGTCATCCATCTTTTCGCCTTTCATCATCATGTCGCATTTTTTCATCATATCGTCCATTTTCGGCATGTCGCCCTTCATCATCATGGAGCATTTCTCCATGACGCGCTTGCCTAGGTCTTCATTGAATTGCGCGAAGGCTGCGCTTGACAGAGACAGAGCCAACGCCGTTGCGGCCAGTACAATATTGGTGCGGAGTGTCATGAGCGGATCCTCTTGTGAGTTATGTCTGTTAAGGAAGGGCGCTTACCGCCGCATCCAACAGCTATTCGATCCGTTTCACATCCGGGTTACAGGCAAGCAATTTTCTTTATTAAGTTCGAGCCTCATGGTTCGAACTTAATGCAGATTGCTCTAGGATGCGCCAGCGCGCGCATGAAACGCCGCAAACGCCGCATTCGCCGCCTGCTTGGCCGCTTCCAGGCTGGGCTGCTGTTGGCATTGCGTGTTATTTTCGACCTGCCCGGGAAGCGCCATATCCCAGCGCCCTTCCGTTTTTTGCACGATCAGCACCACCAGACCGGAGAGTGAATCCGTTCCCATGGTAACCGTGCCATCAGGAGAACTGCGATAAGTAACCGGACTGCGCACGGCCTTGACAGCTGGTTCGGGTGACGGACAGGTGTCAATGAATGAGCCAAATGGCTCAATCAGCCGGCTGATCGGCGATGAGTGTGTTGCGCGCGACGGCAATGGAAGCGCCATTCTAATGCTCCTTTCGGTGGTCCCGCCGCCTTTCTTTGCATGCGACAAAACATGCAAGGTGAAGGCCGGTGACTTTGCGTCCCGCTGTTTCCAGCGGTATGCCGTTTCGAGGTTTCCGGATTTCTCCGGAAACGCATCATGCATGATATGTCTTAACAAAACATGAATTGAACATGGCCTAGCGTTTAGAAAATCGCATAGCCGCCATCGATGACGAATTTTGCCCCGGTGTGAAACCGTGACGCATCGCTGGCCAGATAGACCGCGACGCCGCCGAAATCTTCCGGCTCGCCCCAGCGGCGGATCGGCACACGTCCAATCACCTTGTCATTGAATACTTTCGATTCCTGTGACGCCATCGTCATCTCGGTAGCGATCCATCCTGGCAAGATCACATTGGAGCGGATATTATAGCGCGCCAGCTCCACCGCTATGCCATTGATCATCGAGATCAGCGCGCCCTTGCTTGCCGCATAGGCCTGATTACGCGCCGCCCCCTCGACGGCGGCGAGGCTCGCCACGCCGACAATCGAGCCGCCGCCCTCGCGGCTGGTCATATGCCGCGCCGCCTCGCGCAGGGTAAAGAACGCGCCTTCAAGGTTCACCGCCATCACCTTGCGGAAAGTTTCGGTTTTTAATTGCATGAACGACGGCGCGCCAAAGCCAATTCCCGCATTGGCGATCACCGTATCGACGCGGCCCATTTGCTTTACCGCCTCGGCAAAGCCATCGATGACCTGCTGCTCTTGTGACACGTCTATTTTTTGCGCCAGCGCTTTTGCGCCATGCGCCGCCAGTTGTGCGTGCGCCGCTGCATTCTTGTCCGCGTTGGTGCCCCAGACCACGACATTCGCGCCCGCCTGCGCCATGGCGTCGGCCATGCCAAGCCCGATGCCGCCGTTGCCGCCGGTGACCAGCGCCACCTTGCCGGTCAGATCCATCCCCTTATACGCCATGTTCGCCTCCTGGATTATTCTGTAAATAAGCACCGTTGCGCAGTTTCCTGGCCGCTTCAATGATGCGCAGGGTTTCAGCCCACAAACCATATTGCAGCAGTTCTGTATAGGGCGCCCAGACGGCGGCCTGGGCGTCATCGCCCGCCATCAGGCTGCCGCCGATCCACCGGCCAACATAATCCACCAGCGTATAGTGGGTTCTCACCGCCCCATCCTTATCGCGGATGATCGTGTCCACCACATCGACCAGGGCGTCAATCTCGATATTGGCGCCGGTCTCCTCACGCACTTCGCGGACGCCCGCCTCGCGCGCGGTTTCGCCCACTTCCTGCATGCCGCCTGGGATGCTCCATTGACCCTTGCGCGGCCCCTTTCCCCGCTGAATCAGCAGCACCTCATCGCCTCGCCACACCACAACGCCGACGCCCACAAAGGGGCGCGTGGGATAATCCCGCTCATTCATGCGTCATTCCATAAGCCAAAAAGATAAAGGCGGCCCATGATCCGGGCCGCCAAGTCATTACGCAACTGGTTTTTGTTTTTATGCGATAGGTTCAGCGGGAATAAAACTCGACCACCAGGTTTGGCTCCATCATCACCGGATAAGGAATATCCGACAGCGCGGGGGTGCGCGTAAACACCGCCTTCAAGGCGCGATGATCCACATCGAGATAATCCGGCACATTTCGCTCGCCCGATTCGATGGCTTCGAGCACCATGCCAAGCTGGCGTGAACGCTCGCGCACCTCGATCACATCGCCTTCGCGCACCCGGTAGCTGGGAATTGTCACCCGCGACCCGTTGACCATGACGTGGCCGTGGCTGACGAACTGGCGCGCTGCGAATACGGTTGGCACGAATTTGGCGCGATAGATAATCGCATCCACCCGGCGCTCCAGCAGGCCAACCAGATTTTCGCCCGAATCGCCACGCCGGCGGACGGCCTCATCGTAAATACCGCGAAATTGCTTTTCGCTGATATTGCCGTAATAGCCCTTGAGTTTTTGCTTGGCGCGCAACTGAACGCCAAAATCCGAAAGTTTGGTTTTGCGGCGCTGCCCATGCTGGCCGGGGCCGTATTCGCGCTTGTTAAGTGGGCTTTTGGGCCGGCCCCACAGGTTTTCACCTAACCGACGGTCGATCTTGTACTTCGAAGGTTGCCGTTTAGACATTAACTGGTCCCAGATATAATGACATGCCCGGGCAGCACCCAAATAGGGCCGCCTTGAGGATGGGCGGGTGTATCGCACCAGGCCGAAACTGTCAAATCTTATCGGCCCTATCCGCGCGTATAGTCGCGTGGATCCGGGATTTTCAGCCAAAACACATAGGCAGTAATGAATGTGTACATTACCAGCGCGACCACAAAGGGAAGCTCCGGCTTGATCTGGTACATCGCCGTGCCAAGCAAAGGCCCCAGGCCAAACCCAAGCGATCCCGCCGCCATGGAGATGCCCGCCAGGCTGCCCTGCTCATAGGTTGCGACCATAAGGCTGCTGGCGGCGGAATTCCCTGGCTGGCAGAAACCCAATCCAAGCCCCACCAGCACCATGCCGGTCAGCAGCGGCGGCAGGCTGCTGGAAAACACCAGCACACATACCCCCGTCAACACCAATGGCGTTCCATAGCGCAACAACACCTTCGGCGTCAGCCGGAACGGGCGGATGATCAAAAACTGCGCCCCCATGGTGACGATCGCCATCAGGGTAAGTGCAATGCCGATCCGGTTCGCGGTCTGCACTGCATTCAGATGCAGCATGTCCTGAAAATAAAAGGCCCCGACCTGATGCACGGTGGCCATGATATAGGAGGTGAAAAAGCTGATGATCAGATAGGGCCGGATACGCTTGTCAGTATAGCGTAACTTCACGCCGTCCGGCGGCGCGGGGCGCTTGGGCGGCTCCGGCAAAAACAGCCAGATCAGCACCGCGCTGATCACCGCCACCGCCGCCGCCACATAAAGCGGCGCAATCAGGCTGATAACCACCAGGGCGCTGCCCAGCGCCGGACCAAGGATCGATCCCAGGCCGAATGACGAGTTCAGCAGCGCAATGCCCGAGGTCCGCTCCTCGGGCGTGGTGGTGGTGGCGACAAAGGCTTGCGAGGCCGGAAACATCCCGCTGGCGACCGCAGCAAACGACATCCGGGTGAGGATCATCAACGGATAGACAACGATAATCGGCAGCAGCCCGGCCAGGCCCGCCTCAACCACCTGCGCAAACAGTATGGTGGTGATCGCATAGCCGGTCAGCCCAATGATCATCACCGGGCGGCGCCCCATGACCTCACTGCGGCGGCCCCAGAACGGCCCGCCAAAGAAGAACATGGTGGCGGTAAGCGCGGAAATCAGCCCAACCTGAACCTCCATCAGCCCCAACTCGCGCCCGATAGGGGCCAGCACCGCCAATGTGATGGAACGGCCAATGCCAACCGACAGCAAGCCGCCAAACAGCAGCCACGGCGCCCAGGGCGGCACATGGAACGCCTGCGGGGCCGCTGTGGCTTCGGCGGCTTTGCTTATGGGACTATCTGGGGGCACGAGGCTTTAATCTAATTGCGAGTCGGCGCCAGCATACACCTGAGCGGCGCAATAAATCAGATTTTTTGCATATTGGTGGCGATCCATTGGGCCAATTCTTGCTCGGACACACTTCCACCGCCGCGAGCCTTACGATCCGGAATCCACCAGCCTCTCGCCGCGCTAGAGCGTTTTTAGGAAAACCCGGACCGGGTTTTCCGATCAAAAACGCGGCCAGATATGAAAACCAGGGCATTTTCAGCGCATTTCAAAACGCTCTGGCTTTATTTCAACCGCATTTTCGGGCGCCTTTGCGGAGTCAAGTGACTCCGTAAAGGCTGAAAATGCTCTAGATGACAATGAGCAAGTTCATCAGGCCGTTGGTATTAGCCCTTATTTAACCGGCTCTTGCGTGACCAGGTCGCTGTTTGGATCATTACTCTGAGCGGGCGTGGCGCCGCCATATGGCTGGGCGGGCGGCTGGGATATAGGCGCTTGGGTGGCTGATGCGCCAGGCGTCCGCACATAGCTTACCACCCGTTCGACACCTGAAATATTCCTTGCATATCCCGTCACCTTATCCAACTCGGCCTGACTCTGGGCGATGCCGAGCAGGTAAATCACGCCGTTCACCGTCTCAACAGAATAATTGATGTCCAGTATTTTAGAGTCCGTCAAAATCTTGGTGCGCAACTGGGTGGTGATCCAGGCGTCCTTGGTGTAATTCAAGATGCCTTTCTTGTCGCTGACCTGGAGTTCGTTAATCACTTCCTTCACGCCAGGCGCCCGCCACGCAACCATGGTCGCCTTGATCCGGTCATCAGGATTTTGCACAGAGCCGGTAAGCAGCACCCGTCCTTCTAGCACCTCAACACCAACTTTTCGGAACAGACGCCCGCTTTCATCCAGCATCAAAGCGTTAATGTTCGCATCTATCGCCGTGTCGTCGAGGGCTGAACCAACGGACCGCTCTTGCACAACCGCAACGCCCGTTGTCGTCGCAGCGCCCACCACCACCGGCACGCAGCCGCTCAGATACGCTGCGCCGGCGCACACGCCAACGGCAAGCAGGATGTCCATGGAAAATAATTTACGCATGCAAGCTCCCGAAACTTCCAAATCACTCACGAATCACTCACCTATATAAGCTTAGCTGCGCCAGGCATCCATGATATGTTTGTGCCGCAGGCCAGGACCAACCCAGAACAGATCAAACCGGCAATCATGTCCACTAAGGGCTGGATGGCGCCCCAAAAACACCGCCGTTGCGCGGATGATGCGCTGCCGCTGGCGCGGGCTTACCGCCTCCAGCGCCTCGCGCTCACTTGGGCGCGCTTTTACTTCAATCACCGCGATCTGCCGCATGCGCCGCGCCACAATATCAATTTCGCCAAGCGGGCAACGGAAGCGGCGCGCCACAATCCGGTAGCCTTTGAGGCGTAATAGCAACACGCAGAGAAATTCAGCACTTAGCCCCCGTGTATAGGCTCGTATACGGCCTGGATCGGCGGGCGGCTTCATTGTGTGCGGGTAAGCTTTAGCGCGGCGGCGTAAACCAACTTGCGCGGCAGGCCGGTTTGCGCCGCCACCTCGGCCACCGCTTCCTTCACACGCATGTTACCGAGGGCCGCAGCCAGCCTTAGCTCGAGCTGCGCCGGCTCTTGCGCATTTTCAGCCGCAGGCGGCGCCACCACCACCACCACCTCGCCCTTTGGCGGGCCGGCCTGGGCGTAATGATCGCGCAACTCGAACAATGGGGCGCGCCGCACCTCCTCGAACAATTTGGTCAATTCGCGCGCCACCGCGGCGTGGCGGTTACCCAGCATCTGCGCCATGTCGGCCAGTGCCTGGGGCAGCCGGCGGGGCGACTCCAGAAATATCAGGCTGGCCTCAAGCGGCGCCAACTGGCCAAGAGCGGCGCGCCGGGCGGCGGCGCGTGGCGGCAAAAAGCCTGCGAATAGAAACCTGTCGCACGGCAGGCCGGACAGGGTCAGCGCCAGCAGTGGGGCGGATGGACCAGGAAGCCCGGTGACGCTAAGCCCAGCAGCGATGGCTTCGCGCACTAGCCGGTATCCAGGATCAGAGATCAGCGGGGTTCCCGCATCGCTGATCAGCGCTATGCGCGCGCCCGCCGCCAGCCGCGCCACTATCTCTGTCCGCGCCTTTTGCGTAGTGTGCTCATGATACGCTATCAGCGGAACGCGAACGCCATACCGTGACAAT
This sequence comes from uncultured Alphaproteobacteria bacterium, assembly GCA_947085465.1. Lineage (GTDB taxonomy): Bacteria > Pseudomonadota > Alphaproteobacteria > UBA11222 > UBA11222 > CAMTWQ01. Next base: position 50,815 of record CAMTWQ010000025.1, on the reverse strand, counting down.
AGTTTGGCGCTGGCGTTTTTGTCTTCGCAGGCGATCTGATCGCAGCCCTTCAGGACTTCCAGGGCACGCAAGGTAATATCCCCCAGATTGCCGATGGGGGTCGCCACGACATAGAGTCCCGGCTGTAGTTTAGGCGGCAGTTTACTTGTGTCGGTTGCCCGATTAGGTTGCGCAGCCTGCCCCGGCGGCTCAGGGTTCATAGTGGCGTTAGCTTTACCGGCTGTGGTTTTTGAGTTGTCTTGCGGCACGATATTTTGCTTTGCGGGTTTGTCCAGTGTTTCAACCTATCAGGATTTTCTCCCCGGCGGTGCTGCTTTTGTTGCTGGCGCTAGCGGCTTGCATGGGCGCTCCGTCAAAAGAAGCCGCGCCCGAATCCGAACCGGGCGGGGGAGGCGTCATACAGCTTGTCAGGCCCGCAACACAGTCATCACCGGCATATCAGCCTGAGCCCGTTATCCCCGCGCCGCCAAGCGGTAGTGAGATTCGCATCGGATTGTTGTTGCCGTTCAGCGGGCCGCGCGCCGGCATAGGTCAGATTTTTCTCGATGCGGCGCAACTGGCGCTATTTGATTTCAATGATCCGCGCCTTTTATTGCTGCCACGCGACACCAAAGGCACAGCGCAAGGAGCGGCGGCGGCGGTGAGTGAGGCGCTGGCGGACGGCGCGCAATTGCTTTTAGGCCCGGTATTCGCTGAAGAGGTCACGGGGGCCGCACCCATTGCACGCGCCGCTGGACGCAATATGATCGCTTTTTCCAGCGACCCAAAAGTTGCTGGGAATGGGGTTTTTTTATTGAGCTTCCCGCTCAAACAGGAAATTTTCCGCGTCATTACTTACGCACAGGGCCGCGGATTAACCCGCATAGCCGCCCTTGTCCCGCGCACCCCCTATGGCGAAGCGGTGGCCGAGGCGTATCGAACCGCCATGCTTGCGGAAAACCCGGCGGCAAGTTTGAAATTGGTTTATTTCCCGCCAAATGCCGCCGGCATGCATGAGCCGGTCAAGCAGCTAGCCAATTATGATGCGCGGCGGCAAAAGTTACGCGAGGAAATCACACGGCTAGAAGCGAGCGATGACGCATTTGCGCCAGCCGCGCTAGCAGATCTGAAAACCCGCGATACGTTTGGCGAGGTGGATTTCGATGCGCTATTGATTGCCGAGGGCGGCGCCAATTTGCGCGCCCTTGCGCCGCTGCTGGCTTTTTATGACATTGATCCCAGTAAGGTGCGATTTCTTGGCACCGGCCTTTGGGTTGCGCCGGACATACTCAAAGAATCAGTGCTGACGGGCGCATGGTTTCCCGCGCCGCCGCCTGATGCGGCGCCTGAATTCATTGCGCGCATGACGGCGCTGTATGGCCACGCGCCAGAGCCGCTGGCGGGGCTTGCCTATGAAGGCGTGGCGCTCGCTGCCGTCCTGGCGGCGCAGCAGGCCGGCGGCGATGACGCCCGCTTCTCGCAAGCAGCGATTACCAATCCGAATGGATTTACCGGCATTCAGGGCATCTTCCGCCTGCGCCCGGACGGATATTCCGAACGCGGCCTGGCGGTGCTGGAAATCACCCCGGGCGGGGCAAAAATGATTGATCCGGCGCCCGGCCAATTCACCGAGATCACGAATTAAGCAGCCTGGCCAGCACTGTGTTGAGCAACAGGCGGCCAGTCAAACTGGCGCTTATCCTATCGCCGTCACGCTGCAAAAAACCCTCTGCACACAGCGCATCAACATTTTCGCCGGATAGCGGCGCCCCATGCAGCGCCGCAAAACGCGCCAGCGAGATTCCCTCGTGCAGCCGCAATCCCATCATCGTCATTTCCACGGCTTGATCCCTAGGCAAAAGCGCCTCGGTGATTTCGCGGCCAAGGCCACGCGCGTCAACCGCCGCCAGCCAGGCCTCGGGTTTGCGCAGATTGGCGGTGGCGGATATTTGCCCGGCCCGGTGCAAGCGCCCATGCGCGCCGGGGCCAATGCCCGCATATTCGCCATAGCGCCAATACACCAGATTGTGCCGCGACTGCGCGCCCTTCGCCGCGTGATTGGAAATTTCATAGGCCGGCAGGCCCGCCGCCTCGCATAGCGCTTGCGTTAATTCATAAAGATCAGCGCTGGCGTCCCCATCCATTGGCGTGAACGCGCCGCGCTGCACCGCGCCCGCAAACCCGGTGCCGGGTTCGATGGTGAGCTGATATAGCGACAGATGATCCGCCGCCATGGCGATGGCCTGGCGCAATTCCGCCGCCCATGCGTCAGCCGCCTGATCCGGCCGTGCATAAATCAAATCGAATGATATTCTGGGGAAGATTTTGCGCGCCAGTTCAACCGCCGCAATGGCCTCATTCGCAGTATGGCCGCGGCCAAGAAATTTCAGATCGCGGTCATTCAACGCCTGCACGCCCAGCGACACCCGGTTTACGCCAGCGGCGTGAAAATCCCGCAGACGCAACGCCTCAACGCTGGTGGGATTGGCTTCAAGGGTGATCTCGGCGTCTATGTCCAAACTCCAGCGCGAGGCGGCCCGATTGATCAGCGCCTCGACGGTCGCTGGCGGCATCAGCGATGGGGTGCCGCCGCCAAAAAAAATACTGCGCACCGCGCGCGGCCCGACGGCGTCTGCCGTCTGATCCAGCTCCCTAAGCAGCGCCCCGCGCCAGCGATCTTGATCCACACCCGCGCGCACATGGCTGTTGAAATCGCAATACGGGCATTTTGACAGGCAGAATGGCCAATGCACATACAGCGCAAATCCGGGTTCGGTTGGTTCAGTCTGCAAAACAGGCATCGATCAGCTTCTTAAACGCCACCGCCCGGTGGCTGATGGCGTGTTTAGCAACCGGGTCCATTTCACCAAATGTCATATCATGCCCATCCGGCAAAAAAATCGGGTCATAGCCAAAGCCTTTGCTTCCACGCGGTGGAAACACCAAAAGCCCATGCGCTTCGCCCAGGAAGGTTTCGCATTGCCCATCGGGCCAGCACAATGAGAGTGCGCAGACAAAATGCGCGCGTCTGTCCTCTGTATTCTGTATTCTGTCCTCTAGCACCGCCATCGCCTTGCGGAAATCTTTCTCCGGCCCGGCCCAGCGCGCCGAATATACGCCAGGCTGTCCGTCAAGCCCTGCCACGCACAGCCCTGAATCATCGGCCAGCGCGGGCATGCCGCTGACGGCGGCGGCGGCGCGCGCTTTTAATTCAGCATTACCGGTAAAAGTCGCCGCGGTTTCCTCTGGCTCATCCAGGCCAAGTTCCGCCGCACTTATCACTGTAATGCGATGCGGGCGCAGCAAATCTTCGATTTCGCGCACCTTGCCCGCATTGTGACTTGCGGCTACCAGCTTTGTTACGCCACGCAGCGAACCCACTGCTCAAAGCCCTGCGATGGCGGCCTGTTGCATCAAGGTCAATTCCGCGATGCCCTTTTTCGCCAGCCGCATGAGCGCCACATAATTCTCCTCGGAAAACGGCGTGCGCTCGGCGGTACCCTGAATTTCAATCAGGCCGCCCTTGCCGGTGATGACGAAATTCGCGTCCACCTCGGCGCTGCTGTCTTCGGGATAATCCAGATCAAGCACCGGCTTGCCCTGATACATGCCGCACGACACAGCCGCCACCGAATCGATAAACGGAATGGTTTTGATCATGCCGGATTTCTGCATCCGCAAAAAACATTGATACAGCGCCACATAGCCGCCGGTGATTGAAGCGGTGCGGGTGCCGCCATCGGCCTGGATCACATCGCAGTCGATGATGATTTGGCGCTCGCCCATGCCTTCGAATTGCACCACCCCGCGCAATGCGCGACCGATCAGGCGCTGAATCTCCAGCGTGCGGCCGCCCTGTTTGCCGGCCGCTGCCTCGCGCCGCATCCGTTCATTGGTTGAACGCGGCAACATGCCATATTCCGCCGTCACCCAGCCGGCGCCGCCGCCGCGTAAAAAAGGCGGCACGGTTTGCTCCAGGGTGGCGGCGCACAGCACATGGGTATTGCCAAAGCGGATCAGGCACGAGCCTTCCGCCTGGCGCGCGTAGCCTGGCTCAAAGCTCACCTGGCGCATTTCATCAAGCGCTCGTCCAGAAGGCCGCATGTGAGTTCCTAAAATTAGAGATGTAAAAGCGGACAATCGCGCTTGGCAGCGGCGCGCGCAAGCCTTATTAACCGGTGTTATGGTAAAACCCGCGCGAATCACTCCTGAACATTTCAAACAGCTCTACGCCATGTTCGATGCGCCGGTGTCGAAGTTCGATTGTGGGCGCAAATGCGCGCCGCTGAATGGCGGCCAGCCGGTATGCTGCACCACCGATAACGCCATTCCGGTGGTTGACAAGGCGGAATATAAATTGCTGCGAAGCCGCACGGATTTGTGGGGGCCTTATACGCCGAATGATGCGGCCTCGCGCAAGATTGTCGATGAGTTGAGCAGCCATTGCCGCGCCATCGAATGCAAGGGCGCGGCATTTTGCGAGCGCGACAACCGCACCATCGCCTGCCGCACATTTCCGTTTTTTCCCTATATTACCCGTGAGGGGGAATTTATCGGCTTTTCGTTTTACTGGGATTTCGAGGACCGCTGCTGGGTGATCTCGAATCTCGGCATTGTCGAGCGCGAATTTTTGCGGCAAATGACGGCGGCGATGCTGCTGTCGTTCGAAACCGACCCGGAAGAATATGATGTCATGAAAGAGCATTCGGCCAATATGCGCCGGGTGTTTTCACGCCGCCAGGCGATCATTCCGCTGCTTGGCCGCCCGGATACCGGGGCGGGGCTGTTCAAGGTGATGCCCTATACGGGCGAGGTGAGGGTGGCCAAATTGGCGGAATTCAAGCCGGTTGGCGTCTACAAGTCAGAGGCCGCCTACAAACGCGCCGTCAAGGCCGCAGGCGGAACCCTCGGCACGGCACCAAAGGGCGGCTATCTGGCCCCCTAGAAAGAAATAGGGTCAGACTCGATTTACGATTATGCAAGGATACGCCTTGGTTATAATAATTAAATCGAGTCTGACCCTATTTCTTTCTCCTATTTCTTTCTCGCGCCCTGGCCTCGCGTCAGCGGATAGGGTGACAGATACAGTTATGCGCTATACTACCCCCACATGATCGCTGAACTGAACGAACGCTCGCGGCAGATTTTCCGCACCCTGGTCGAGGCTTATTTGACCGGGGGCGGGCCGGTTGGCTCGAAAACTGTGGCCGGGCAGTTGCCGCTTAATCTTAGCGCCGCCTCGATCCGCAATGTGATGAAGGATCTGGAGCAACTGGGCCTGTTGTATGCGCCGCACACCAGCGCCGGGCGGGCGCCAACCCAGGCCGGGTTGCGGATGTTTGTCGATGCGTTCCTGGAAATCGGCAACCTGACGCTCACCGAACGGCGCGAAATTGAAAACATGATGGGCGGCGGCCCCGCCAATCTCGAGGACGTGCTGAACGAGGCAACCGTCAAACTGTCCGGCTTGGCGCATTGCGCAGGCCTGGTGCTTTCCCCGAAAAGCGAAGCGCCACTTAAACATATTGAGTTCGTGCATCTGGGCCCCGGCCAGGCGCTGGTGGTGATTGTCAGCGATGACGGCATGATCGAAAACCGCATCATCACCGTGCCGCTGGGCATGACGCCCTCCGCCCTCAATCAGGCTACCAATTATCTCAACGCCAGGCTTTTCGGGCGCACCCTGGAAGAAGCGCGCGCCGGAATTCTCGCTGAGCTTGAGGCTAAACGCACGGAACTGGACGCCTTGACCAGCAAAGTGGTGGAGGCGGGCCTGGCGAGCTGGTCCGGCGCCAACCGCCCAAGCAGCGGCGTGCTGATTGTGCGCGGCCAGGCGAATTTGCTTGAAGACGTGCATGCGCTGGCGGATCTGGAGCGTATCCGGACATTGTTTGAAGACCTGGAAAACAAGAATGATCTGGCGCACTTGCTGGAATTGGCGCGGGGCGGCGAAGGGGTGCGGATTTTTATTGGCTCGGAAAACAAGCTGTTCAGCCTGTCCGGCTCGTCGCTGATCATTTCGCCCTATCGCAATGAAAGCGAAAAGGTGGTGGGCGTAATTGGCGTCATCGGCCCGACCCGGATGAATTATGCGCGCATCATCCCGATGGTGGATTATACCGCCAAGATGGTCGGGAAATTGCTGTCCTGAGCCGTCTCTGCTATATAGCGGGATAACATTTATCAGTGGTTGGAAAATGAGCGATACAGAAAACGAACTTGAAGCGGCTGCGTCAAAAATCATCGCAGACGCAGAGGCGCAAGCCGCTGCGACCGCGCCGGAGCTTGAGCCGGAGCAGATTATCGCCGGTCTTGAAGCTCAGATATCGGAGCTAAAGGATCAAACCTTGCGCGCTGTGGCCGAGGCCGAAAATGTGCGCCGCCGCGCCGCCAGGGAAAAGCAGGACGCCAGTAAATACGCCATCGCCAATATGGCGCGCGATCTGCTGGCTGTCACCGATACCTTGGCGCGCGCCATTGGCAGTGTCAGCGAGGAAACCCGGGCCACCGGAGGCGAGGCAATAAAAGCCCTGGCTGAAGGGATGGAAATCACCGAACGGCAATTGCTGGGTATTTTCGAGCGGCACGGCATTACACCCATCAATCCGCTAGGCGAAAAATTCGATCCCAATTTCCATCAGGCAGTGTTCGAGGTTCCAGACAGCGGCGCGCCCGATGGTGTTGTGATTCAGCTTTTGCAAACCGGCTATGTGATTGGCGAGCGGCTATTGCGCCCGGCCATGGTCGGCGTCGCCAAAAATGCGCCGGCGCCGAAGGGTCGTGACGCGCCCGCCACCGGCGGCTTGCTCGACACTTCAGCGTGAACCCGCTGACCTACGATGCATGCCCATCGCTGCTGGGTGGCGCGTCCTTGACCCGCGCATAAAGCGCGATTGCGCCAATCAGGCACAGGACCAAAAACCCAAACACGTAGCGATAGGCGATCAGCGGGGCAGGTGTTCCGGGCGCGGCAAACAGGCCAACGATAACGCCACAAATATATTGAAACACGGCGGCCCCCATCATGCCGCCCATATTGAGCAGCGTAATGCCGCGCCCCGTCAGATGGTCAGGGAAAATCGCCCGCCCATGGGCGACGGCGATCGCCGTATAGCCATTGCTAAATCCGATCAGCGCCAGCAGCCCACTGACGACCCAAAGATTTGGCGCGCCCAGCGCCGTCAGCAGGACCAGGGCAAGCACGCCACTCAAAGCGCCGGCCAGCACAGGCTTCTTGCGGCTGTCAAAGCGGATATCCATCGGCCCCCAGAACAGCATGCCCAGCGCCGACGCCACCGACATCCCCAGCAATATTTGCCCGCGCGCCGGCCCATCCAGCCCGTGAATGTCATGTAAGTACGGACTGGCCCACAGGCCAAAAATGCTGGCCATGCTGCCAAGCCCGACAAATTGCAAAATCAGCAGATGCGGCAAACTGGGATTGCGGATAACCGCGCCAAGCCCCATCAGGCTTTGCCATAATGACTCGCGCGCCCGCCCATGCTGTGGCGCTGCGCCGCTTGCGCCGGGGGGCGTGTCTCGCACAAGCATCCACACCAGCGCGCTCATCAGGAGGGTGATCACTGCTGTTCCGGTGAACACGCCGCGCCAGCCAAACCATTCCGCCATCCAGGCGAGGGGCGCCGTCGCGATAATGGCGCCAATCGTGCCGGTGGCGATGTGTATGCCTGACATGGTGGCGAAGCGCGCCAGCGCGAACCAGCGCGTGTAAATCATCAGCGGCCCCATCAGCAAACACGAACAGCCAACGCCCATTAGGCTGCGCGCAACCGTGAGCCAAGCGAGCGATTGCGCCGTGGCGAACAGCAGGCATCCGGCAATGGCGAAGCCCATCAACATCGTCATCGTCGCGCGCGCGCCAATGCGGTCCAGCAGCAGCCCGACCGGAATTTGCGCCAGCGCGAAGGAAAAGAAAAACGCGCCGCTGAGCGCCCCCAAGGATTCCGGCGCAAGACTTAGTTCACGCGCCAGATCGGGCGCGATAACCCCGGTGCTGGAGCGCAAAAACTGGCTGATCATATAGGCGGCGCACAACACGCCGACCAGCAACACAATGCGCGCGCGTGAAGGCGGTGCGTTCACCCCGCCTGCTTATCCTTTGGTATAGCGCGCGCGCACGCCACGCTCGATACCCGCCGCCGCCAGCCGGTCAACCTCAAGCTCATCCCGGATCATTTCCAGCAGCCGCAATTCTTCTTGTTCCAGCTTGCCATCGGCCACCGCCACCTCGCACGCCAGCGCATAGGCGGTTTCGCATAACGCAGGGGTCAGCGCCTGTTTAACCAGGCCCAGCACCGCATCCAGCCCGTCTTCTGGCTCCAGCATGCTGACGCAATTCTGTGCGGCGGCGACCATGGCGTCGCGGTTAACGCCGTTGAACACCGGCAGGGTTTCGACGATGCGGCCGATGGTGCGCAGCTCCTCATCCCCAATACCGCTATCGCTAGCCGACATGGTGACCATGATGAAAATAAGCGCGCTTTGCCGGTTGAGGGTAGAGGTCATGCGGGTCTCGCTGGTTGCCATACTACGGGCGAACCTATTGGATTGGCCCTGATCCCGCAACCTCAATTGGCGACCGAATCATCCATTTGCAAAAATTCCGCAACCTGGCGCACCGCCTCGGCGATGCCCAGCCGCTCGATACGCACACCCGGCGGAAACGCGCTCAGCAGGCGGGTTGGCGTCTGCGCATCCAGCAGCACAAACACGCCGCGATCAGCGGCCTTGCGCAGCAGCCGCCCATAGGCCTGTTTGAGCCGCATGCGGGCGGTGAAATCATCATATTGCGCCCCAAACGCCGACTTGCGCGCCCGGTGCAGCACATCGGGCTGCGCCCACGGCACCCGCTCGAACACGATCAGGCGCAACGCCCGGCCTGGCACATCCACCCCGTCGCGCACCGCGTCTGTGCCAAGCAAGCAGCTATTTTCCTCGGCGCGGAAAATATCCACCAGTGTCGCTGTATCCATGCCGTCTACATGCTGGGCATAGAGTGGCAGGCCCGCCCTCTCAAGTTCGGGCGCAATGCGCGCCGCCACCGCACGCAGGCGGCCAATGGCGGTAAAAATCCCCAGCCCGCCGCCGCCCGCCGCCAGCAGCAATTCACGATAGGCGGCGGCCACCTGATTAATTTCGGTCTTGCGCACATCGGTGACAATGATCACCCGTGTGCGCCCGGCATAATCAAATGGCGATTCAAAACCCGCCCGGTGCGGTGGCAGCGGCAAGTGATTGGCGCCGGTGTGAACCTCGCCCTCGCTCCAGTCACCGGGCAATTCCGCAGCCCGGTCGCGCAAGGTGGCCGAGGTGATCAGCGCCCCATGCGCCTCGGCCAGAACATTTTCAGCGAACGGGATCGTTGGATCAATCCAGTGCCGGTTAAGGCCAATGTCGAAATCGCGCCCATCCAAGCGGTTAAGCGCAAACCAATCGACAAATCCCTCGGGGGTTTTGCCGCGCAAGTCATTCAACATCCGCACCCAGGCAGGCAGGCTTAGCACGCCGCGCCGCTGCAATCCCCTGGCCATCGCTTCAATGCGGCTGCGGGTCGCGGTGTCCAGTTGCGCCGTTTCATCGCTCAGCCGCGCGCTCAGCCGCGTACTCAGCTTGCGCAAAGGTTGCGCCAGCGCATCAAGCGCCGCCGCCAGCCCATCGGCGGATTCAAGCAGCAAGGGCGATGGATCGTTCACCTCTAGCTCCAGATCGAATGGCGATCTTGGATCGCTGGCCCGCGCCCGCACTGTATGCAGCGCCTGCGCCAGAAATTTTTCCGCCGCGCCCTGCGGCCGTTCATCGTTAAGCCGCGTCCACCAGCCGTCATGCGGCAGCGCGTTGGCGGCGCGCACCGCCTGTTGCAGCATTTCCATATCGGAGTCGCTGTCCGAAACCAGATCGCCAATGCGCTCGGACAGGCCGCGCCCGCGTTTGCCGCGCCCGGCTTCCGCCCCGCGCACCCAGCGCCGCAGTTCGGCCATCTCGACGCCGCTTAGATGCGCGGAAAACGCGCCATCGGCGGCGTGGAACAGATGATGCCCCTCATCGAAAACATAGCGCACCGGCGCGGCGCCGTTGCCCTGTGATAGGGCGCCTAACGCGGCCCCCGAAGCCGCATGCGTCATCACCAGCGCATGATTGGCGATGACGATTTCGGCGCGCCGCGATTTGCGCACCACTTTTTCGATGAAACATTTGCGGAAATGCATGCAGGCGGAATAAATGCACTCGCCGCGATGATCGCTCAGTGTACTGATTAATTGCGCGCCAAGCAACCCGCCAAGCCAGGCGGGAAAATCGCCGCCCCTCAGATCGCCGTCGCGGCTGACCCGCGCCCAGCGCGCGATCAGCCCAATCGCCGCCGGATTGCCTAGCCGCGCGCCGCCCTTGGCCTCTTGCAGGTTCAGCAGGCAAAGATAATTCTCGCGCCCCTTGCGGATTACCACCTTTGCCGCCTTCTCCGCCGGATCGGGATAGGCGCGGGTGATTTCCTGATCGATCTGGCGTTGCAGGTTTTTGGTGTAGGTGGAAATCCACACGGCGCCTTTGTTGGCGCGCGCCCACAAAACGGCTGGCGCAATATAGGCCGCTGTCTTGCCGATGCCGGTGCCCGCCTCGGCCAGCACCAGATTGGGTTGGCCAGGGGCGGCGCGCGGGGCAAAGGCGCGCGTCGCCGTTTCGGCATATTGAACCTGCGCCGGGCGGATTTCGGGAATCCCTGCGCCCGCCAGCATGTGCGCCAGGAATTTCCGCGCCTCGGCGGCAGCAACAGGCGCATCGGAGGGCGGCGGCGGGGCTGCAAAATCCTCCCATTCACTCAGCCGGTTCCACACATCCAGCCCGCCCATCGGCCCGGCGGTTTTTCCGGACGCGCCACCCAGGGCCTCCAGCACCGTCGGCCCCCAGGCCCAGCCCGTGCGCGCCATGGTTTCTGCGGCGCGCGTCGCATCCGGCTTGTCAGGAAAATCAGGCTTTGCCAGCAGTTTTAGCAGCGCCGCGCGTACGTTATGCAGGCTTATCGCCGCAGCCTCGGCCCCGTCCTTGATCTGTAAGCCTAGCGCCTGCGCAAGACCGGCAGGGGTCGGCAGGCAGAACCTTGCCGGCAACACAAAGGCGAACAACTCCAGCAGATCAAAATGCCGCCAGGTGAGATTGGCGCCAAGCCTTCTCGCCCCATTGATCCGATGGCAGATCAGCAGCGGCGCGCCCTCCCAGCGCCGCTTGGCGTCACCCAGGCTCAGCGTCTCCACCTCGCCATCGGCCGTGACCAGCACGCCGGATTGGCGGCCGGGAATAAAGGCGGCGGGAATCACCGTCATGGGGGCGCTGGATTTGCTCATCACGGCACTATATAGCGCGGCTGGGGTTTTGGCGTATTCAGATTGGCGCGAGCGCTTGGCGGGGCGAGAAACGTAAGCCTGCCTACAATCCCAGCACGGCCTTGGCGACGATGTTGCGCTGAACTTCGTTGGTGCCGCCATAGATCGAAGCGGCGCGGCCAAACAGCATCGCGGGCACAACGCCTTTGCGGTGCAAGGGGCCGATATCGCCAAGATTATCCCCATGCGGCCTATCGAATGGCGCGGCGTAATGGGCCAGCGCATCAACCGCCAGATCACTGATCGCCTGCTGAATCTCGGTTCCCTTTACTTTCAGGATCGAAGCTTCCGGCCCGATCTGCCCGCCTTGCGCCGCAGCGGACGCCACACGCAAATCCGTATGCGACAGCGCCATCAGGTCCACTTCAATTTCGGCAAAGCGGCGGCAGAAATCCGCATCATCACTTAACTGGCCGCCAGCATCACCGCGCGTAAGAACAGCCATTTCGCGCAAACGCTCAAGCGCCCCATTGGCGCGCGAGACGCCGGCAATTCCCGTGCGTTCATTGCCGAGCAGGAATTTGGCGTAGGTCCAGCCCATGTTTTCCTTGCCGACAAGATTTTCCTTGGGAACTTTCACATCGGTGAAAAACACCTCGTTCAAACTATGCTTGCCATTGATCGATATGATAGGTTTTAGCAGCACACCGGGCGTTTTCATGTCAATCAGAAGGAAGCTGATGCCCTCCTGCGCTTTGGCGCTCGGGTTGGTGCGCACCAGGCAGAAAATCCAATCCGCATCCTGGGCGTTGCTGGTCCAGATTTTTTGCCCGTTAACCAGATAATGATCCCCCTTATCCTCGGCGCGGGTTTTCAGCGAGGCGAGATCAGATCCCGCCCCCGGCTCGGAATAGCCCTGACACCAATATTCCTCGCCTGACAGGATTTTGGGCAGGAAGCGTTGTTTCTGCGCGGGGCTGCCATAGTGCATGATAACCGGGGCCAGCATGGTCATGCCAAAGGCGGATAGAGGCGGCGCCGAGGCGAGTGTCATTTCCGCATCGAAAATAAAGCGCTGCATTACCGTCCAGCCGGGGCCGCCATGCTCAGCCGGCCATTTCGGCGCGGCCCAGCCCTTTTCGAACAGTTTTCTGTGCCAGGGGGCGACATCTTCACGCCGTGGCAGGGCGCTTTCCCGCGTCCTGGCGATCAGTTCCAGGCTGAGGTTTTGCTTCAGGAATGCCCGCACTTCATCCCGAAACGCGATTTCTTCCTGGCTGAACGACAGCTCCATGGCGGGCTCCCTACAATAATTCTCAGTTTGCCCCATTTCGTGGCCTTTCGCCAAGCGAATGCAGGGCCTATATGGTGATCATGAATGCTTAACATAATCCAGTTAAGCTTTGGGTTCAGCAAATTGGAGTTCGTCATGTCCGAACAATTATTGCATCTGGTGTTTGGCGGCAGGCTTGTTGATCCCCAGAGCGTTGAATTCAAGAATACCGATGATCTGGACATTGTCGGGATATTCCCAAGCTATGAACCGGCGCTACAGGCTTGGAAGGCGGCGGCGCAGCGCACGGTCGATGATGCGCATATGCGTTATTTCATCGTGCATCTGCACCGCATGATGGATCCGCATATGGGACACGATAAACAGCAAGCCGCAGAATAGAAGCTATTCCCTCATCTCTAGAGCCTTTCCCGGTCAGGTTGAACCAACCTGACCGGACAAGAAAGGCTCTAAGTGAATGTGTTAGACCATTTTTATCCTGATCGGATTGATTCAATCCGATCAGGAAATGGTCTAGAGCAATCTGCTCTAGATTTTAATGTGTTAGAGCAGCTTTCCGCGATTAAGTGGGGTCACGAAGTGGCTTCACTTAATCGCGGGCTGCTCTAATAATAATATTGAAACAGCGATAATGATGTCGATGTCATCGCCATTGCTGGACAGCGGCGCATAGCAGGCTTCAGATCCCTGAAACTCTTGTCCGGGAATGCTGGTTGACTGATTACTGACGCGCACAGGCGACCGGCGCTTCAACACAGTGAGGAGATGCTGTTGCACCCGCTCAAACATCGGGCGCGGCCAATCGACGATGTATATGCCGCGCATGTCCATTTTAGGAAAAAAGTTACTCAATGCGGTGCCGATAAGACGAACTCGGAATTGTTTGCCTTTGTCAGTCGCGCCGCCGGGCGGATCCAAAACGTCATACATGTGCACCGAGGGCAGCACGCTTAACAGTTCACGCGGAACGAAATCGTCACGGCAGGGGAATGGCCGCCCGCCCCGCTTGGCGTTCCAGTAGGCAAGGAACATGATCAGTTCCGGGCGCTGGAATAGCAAATCTGGGTCATAAACAGATTCTACGATGTGTGGAAACGGCATCACAAACACCACTCGTTCAGCGGAACCGAATCAGCGGGAGTTTATCCTATCACTTATTAAAATTTTGCGGATTGCACTATTCGCCTCTGATACGCTCTGGCTTCGCACGCTACGGCGTCGCCACCCGAAGCCCGTAGGCGGTCTCTCCAGCACTCCTTCGCCCAAGGTGCGGTTCCGTGCGTCTTACGCCAAGCGGCGTAAGCCACCCGAAGCCCGCAGGGCGAAGGGTGGTCGGCCCTGGTGGACGGGTTCAGAACCCGCCCCGATATACGGCTAATCGTTTTATCCATGTCATACAATGGGTTGATAAAAAGAGCCGCCTGGTGGATGGGGGGGGCAGGACCATGCCAATAGTCCTATGGTTTATCATGTTCTCTTTTTGTTCTTTACAAAAGGGTTGGGTTTTGATATAAAGCAAATTCGCTTTACGCCCTTTTAGGAGTTGCCATGTCTCTCCCGGATATCATCCATACCCCAGCCTATAAAAAGGCATTCAATCTGTATCTCAGGAAAGGCGTACCCATTGAACTGTCGTTGAAGGCGGCGGCACAAGAACAGAAGGCATCAGCGCAGGAACATCCAACTACGCACTACATTTGGCGCACGCGGGGCGATAACAAAGTGCGCGCCTCGCATGCGGCAAATAATGGAAAAGTGTTCGCATGGGATAACCCACCGCCGACGCGGCATCCCGGCGAGGATTATGGTTGCCGGTGCACAGCAGAACCCTATGTGCGTAACGAGAGCGAATTCGCCAATCAGACGCTTACCAGCGAAGTGAATGATTCAAGCCCGAAATGGAAAAAACAGGATTTCGTAGAGCATGCGTTTAAGGGTGGGGGCGATGTGACGTTGTCCGGGATTGGCCATTTGCAGGATATCATCAACCACTATGCCTATCATCTGGGAGACGCCGGAATATTTGAAGAGGTCAACAGACAAGTTATTCATGCGGCGCGAGCGGTGGGCAATGGCTATTTTCCCTACGAATTTTCCATAAGCTACGATTTTACAGCCGTCGCATACCCGCACGGTGGGTCCACTGTGTCTGGTATATTTAAGGGATATGTTTCAGAGAAAAATGGCTTGATGAAGATTGACGGGGCGGTCGCATATTTCTTTGATGATGCCTATACCGACCCGGCACGTATCAGGGATAGATTAATTTTTGGCACGTCCGATCCTGCAAAAGCCGCAGAAATTTTGCGGCGCATCACGGAAGATATAAGGCGATATTTGCGCGAGATATCCGACGCGGATTCGGTTCCAGAAATTCTGCGGCGCATTACGGCAATTATCGCTCAATATTTGCCAGACACGCCCAGCGTGGAAGCGGTTTCAGAGATTTTGCGGTTCATCACCGATGGCGGCGGCAAGGTGTACGCCATCACCGGTCAGTGGCAGACAGAACTGCATGCGGAGGCAAAACTGAATGAAAATGAGAGCCGGTATAAAAAGCCTGTTTCCAGGTAAGCTGCGGGCTGCGCTTCGCTGGATGTGGCGATGGTACAGGATCGTTTGCACGGCTTTTTGTACGCTTGCCGCTCTGTACCTGCTGTACCTTAATTTTTTGCTCTAACGTCATTTTGTGTAATTGCCGAATGGCGCTGGCCAGGGGCGGATAGAATTGCATGTGGAGGCAGGCTGAATGAAAATGAAAGCTGGTATAATGAGCCTGATGCTGCGCATGGCGCGAAATACGCTTCGCCGTCTGTTGCGATGGTATATGACCGTCTGCACGGCTTTTTTTACGCTTGCCGTCTTGTACGTGCCGTACGGTATTTTTTATGACCAATATCGCTGTGTGCAACTGCCCAATGGTACACGTCTTGTCGCGACGCAATGGTTTGAAAAGAAGATAGCGCTTAAAAACAGTCAGGGCGATATTGTGGTGCAGCCGGATATTGATGGGGTTGTGTGGAACGATCAGTATGTATCGGGCTGGCGCTGGATTTCCGGAGAAGGCTATTTTCCTTTCCTTTACAAAATTGGCGACCCTGCGGACGTGGAATATACAGGAGAAGAACAGCGCGCGTTTATAAAACAAAGCGGCCCAACCGACCACAAAGAAAGCATGAATTATATGTATCTGATAAATAGCCCCGGTTACCGCCGTACGTGGTGCGATTAATCAGCTTAAAGCCAGTAACCCGAAGCCGAAGGCGTAGGGTGGTCGACCTCAGAGGATTTGAACCTTTGAATTATAATAAATACAACGCCTTGAAATTTTCACTACCAAAATCGCTTGCTCGCAAACGCCTTTCCAGAACCGGTCTTGAGGTAATACTCGAATTCCTGAGCCTTTCTTTTGTCAGAAAAGGCGTGGTAAGAGACAATTCGCCACGGCGCAAATTTAGAGGTGTGTTTTGATTCACCGGCATTGTGCGCTCTCATGCGTGCTTTCAAATCTTCTGTGAAGCCGATATACGTCTGATCTGGAAAATTGATGCTTCTCAGTAAGTAAGCGTAGAACATATTTTCTCCAGCCCTCCTACGCCCAAGGTGCGGTTCCGTGCGTCTTACGCCAAGCGGCGTAAGCCACCCGAAGCCCGCAGGGCGAAGGGTGGTCGGAGTGGCAGGAATTGAACCTGCGGCCCCTGCCTCCCGAAGGCAGTGCTCTACCAGGCTGAGCTACACTCCGATTGGTCCTCCATAGCGCAAAAAACGAAGGAGGATGCAAGGGGCGGGTTATAACGGCTGGCGCCCCTGTCCGCAACCCTGCTCCGCCAAAACCCTCAATAGGCGCGGTTGATACAGAAATCGACAATCCCGGACAGGCAGGTTTTTTCCCTCGATGCTGGAAAGATCGCCAGCGCATCACGCGCCATGTCGCCATAATGCCGGGCGCGCTCCACCGTGTCCGCCAGCGCCCCATGCCGCTGCATTAGCTGCACCGCCGTCGCCATATCGCTGCTGTCTTGTTGTTTGTCTTCCATCACCCGGCGCCAAAATGCGCGCTCGGGGTCACTGCCGCGCCGGAATGACAGCACCACTGGCAGGGTGATCTTGCCCTCGCGGAAATCATCGCCAATGGACTTGCCAAATGCCGCTTGCTTGGCGGAATAGTCCAGCACATCATCAACCAGTTGAAAGGCGATGCCGAGATTTTTGCCGTAGGATTCAAGCGCCTCTTCTTCGGCTTTCGATTGGCCCGAAATAATCGCCGCCGATTGACAGGCAGCAGCAAACAGGGTGGCGGTCTTGGCGGTGATAATCCGCAAATACGTGTCTTCGGTGGTGGCCGTATCGCTGGCGCGCTCCATTTGCAGCACTTCGCCCTCCACAATCGTGCTGGCGGCGTGTGATAACACGCCAAGAATAGGCAGCGAGCCAATCTCAACCATAAGCTGAAACGACCGGCTAAGCAGAAAGTCGCCGACCAGCACGCTGGCCTGATTGCCCCAAATGACGTTGGCGGTGGCTATACCGCGCCTAAGGCCGCTTTCATCGACCACGTCATCATGCAACAGGGTAGCGGTGTGCAGAAATTCAACGCTGGCGGCAAGCTTGATATCCGCGTCGCCCGAATAGCCGCACATGCGCATGACCGCCAGGGTGATCATCGGGCGCAGCCGTTTGCCGCCCGACGCAATCAAATGCCCGGCCAGATCCGGAATCATGCGCACATGGCTATGCATACGGGTGAGGATAAATTCATTGGTGCGGACCATTTCGCCCGCCACCAGATCGCGTAACGCCTCAAAAGCGCCATTTTCGCCCGCTTCTTCACCATTCAGCGGTACAACTACTCCCACGAAACTCTCCATTATATGAGGCGCCCCGCTTGACGGAGCACGAACAAGGCGAGCATAGAAGTATACTTAAAACATGGTCAAATCAAATGGATGACAGCCTGAGCGACGATAAGCTGCTTGGCGGCCGGCTTGAGATTATACAGCCGACCAAAGGCCACCGGGTTGGCGTTGATGCGGTGTTGCTGGCGGCCGCTGTGCCAGCCATTGCGGGTCAACTGGCGCTGGAGGGGGGCAGCGGTGTAGGCGCGGCCAGCCTGTGCCTGGCCAAGCGGGTTGCAGGGGTTCGCATTGACGCCATTGAAATCGATCCGGAACTTGCCGAATTGGCGCGGCAGAATATGATCAGAAACGGATTTCGGGACAATATCGAAATCTATTGCGGCGATATTACCGCCCCGCCCTACCGGATCACCGCCAACACCTATCATCAGGTTTTTATGAACCCGCCCTTTCTGGAGCAGCGCTCGGCAACAGCGTCACCAAACAGCGCGCGCGCGCTGGCGCATCAGGAAACCAGCGCCAATCTGCGCGACTGGATCAAGTTTGCCGTCACCATGGCGCGGCCCGCTGGGTGCATCACGCTGATCCACCGGGCGGACCGGCTGGATGATGTGCTGGCGGCGCTGAAGGGCCGCGCAGGGGGATGCGAGGTTTTTCCGTTGTGGCCGGGGATGGGCAAGGCGGCCAAGCGGGTGATCGTGCGCGCCTATAAAGCAAACGATGCGCCGTTGCGGTTGCTGCCCGGCCTTGTTCTGCATGACGGGACCGCGAAATATAGCGCTGCGGCGGAGGCGGTTTTGCGCCACGCCAAGCCTTTGGAATTTTCACATCAGGAGTGAGGGTAGTTGAGCGTAATGTTGTCCAGGCTTATGAACATGATCAGCGCACGGTTTCCGAATTTTCCAGGATTGACGCCGCCGCCAATTGTCGCTGTGCTGCGGCTAAGCGGCATGATCAGCGCAGGCGGCGTTACTGGGCCATTTGGTGGGGGCCTGAATATTGCGGGCACGTCAAAGCTGATTGAGGCGGCGTTTTCCTTGCCCTGCTTAAAGGCTGTGGCCCTGGTGATAAATTCACCAGGCGGCTCGCCTGCGCAATCAAGCCTGATCCATAAACGCATTCGCGCCTTTGCGTATGAAAAAGACGTGCCGGTGTTCGCCTTTACAGAGGATGCAGCGGCAAGCGGCGGCTATATGCTGGCCATCGCCGCCGATGAAATCTTTGCTGATCCATACTCTATTATCGGTTCGATCGGCGTGATCTCGGCGGGATTTGGTTTTACCGGACTGATTGATAAGCTGGGCATAGAACGCCGCATGCATACGGCGGGCGAGAACAAGGCCATGCTCGATCCGTTTCAGCCGGAAAATCCCGGGGACGTGGAGCGCCTGCTGGCCTTGCAGAAGGATATTCACGAGGGCTTCAAGCGCTTGGTGCGCGAGCGCCGGGGCGAGCGCTTGCGGGGTGACGATGCGCGGCTGTTTTCAGGTGAATTCTGGACCGCCGGACGCGCGCTTGAGCTTGGCCTGATTGATGGCGTCGGCGATGTGCGCACGATACTGCGCGCGCGTTATGGCGAGGATGTGGTGCTGCGCCCCATTTCTGCGTCGCGCCCATGGTGGCGGCGCGGGGCGGGCGCTGGCGCCGGCAGGGGATACAACCTTAGCACTGGATGGGCGGATGATCTGCTTGGCGCCATCGAGGCGCGCCTGTGGTGGAGCCGGCTTGGTCTTTGAAGCGGGCTTGACCGTTTAGTTAATAGATTTATAGCTAGAGCCTTTCCCGGTCAGGTTGAAGCAACCTGACCGGATAAGAAAGGCTCTGATTGAATGTGCTAGACCATTTTTATCCTGATCGGATTGATTCAATCCGATCAGGAAATGGTCTAGAATATCACCCAACGTTACTTGATCAGTGGGATCACGCATGTCGAACACCGCCGCCCAGGCAACTCTATCGTTTCAGGATGTGATCTTCACCTTGCAGCGGTATTGGAGCGCGCAGGGCTGCGTCATCCTGCAACCTTATGATATGGAGGTTGGCGCGGGCACCTCGCACCCCGCAACCACATTGCGCGCCCTTGGGCCAAAGCCATGGAACGCCGCCTATGTGCAGCCCTCGCGCCGCCCCAAAGACGGACGCTATGGCGAGAACCCCAACCGCTTGCAGCATTATTATCAGTTTCAGGTGATCCTGAAACCCTCGCCGCTCGACATTCAGGAACTGTACCTGCAAAGCCTGTATGCAATCGGTATTGATCCCAACCTGCACGATATACGGTTTGTCGAGGATGATTGGGAAAACCCCACCCTGGGCGCCTGGGGGCTGGGCTGGGAAGTTTGGTGCGATGGCATGGAGGTCAGCCAGTTCACGTATTTTCAACAAGTCGGCGGGTTTGATTGCAGGCCCGCGTCGGGTGAATTGACCTACGGCCTGGAACGGCTGACGCAATATGTTCAGGGTAAGGATAGTGTCTATGAGCTGGAATATAATGGCCGTGGCGTTCTGTATGGCGACGTGTTCTTGCAGGCGGAGCGCGAATTTTCCGCCTATAATTTTGAACATGCGGATACGGAATTATTGCTGCGGCATTTTGCCGATGCTGAAAAAGAATGCGCCGCGCTTTTAGCTCATGGCCTGGCCCTGCCAGCTTATGACCAGATGCTGAAAACCAGCCACATGTTCAACTTGCTTGATGCGCGCGGCGTGATCAGCGTCACCGAGCGCGCCGCCTATATTGGCCGCGTCCGCGCCCTGTCCAAGGGGTGCGCGGGCGCCTGGCTGAAAAGCCAGGGCGAGGCGGTGGAGGAATAAGGTGCCGGAGCTTTTACTCGAACTTTTTTCCGAAGAAATTCCCGCCCGCATGCAGGCGCGGGCGGCCGATGATTTGCGCCGCCTGATCGGCGATGGCTTGCGCGCCGCGGATCTGGCGTTTGATGCTTTGCATAGCTATGTCACACCGCGCCGTTTATGCCTGGTGGCTAAAGGCGTTCCCGCCGCGCAGCCGGACCGCGATGAAGAACGCAAGGGGCCACGGGTTGGCGCGCCAGAAAATGCGGTGGCGGGGTTTTTAAATTCCACCGGCATTAGCCTGGCGCAGGCCGAAATACGCACAGTGGGCAAGGCGGAATTTTATTTCGCCGTGACCAAACGCGAGGGCCGCCCGTCAACCCAGGTGATCACAGAGCTTGTCACGCAGACGGTGCGTGAGTTTCCGTGGCCCAAAAGCATGCGCTGGGGTGATGGCGGTTTGCGCTGGGTGCGGCCGCTGCATTCAATCCTGTGCTGTTTTGACGGCGCGCCGGTGTCATTTGAAATTGATGGTGTTCAAGCGGGGGATATCACGCGCGGGCACCGGTTCATGGCGCCGGATATACTCCGTGTACAGGATTTTTCGGAATATTCCGGCGCGCTGGAAAAGGCGTTTGTCTGTCTTGATCCGATCACGCGCAAGACGCGCATCCTGCATGACGCGCAAGCACTGGCAAGGGATAATGGGCTGGAGCTGATTGAAGATAAGGGATTGCTTGATGAGGTGACAGGCCTCAATGAGTGGCCCGTAGTTTTGATGGGGCGGTTTGACGCGGCCTTTCTCGCGGTTCCTCCAGAAGTGCTAACCACCGCCATGCGCAGCCATCAGAAGTACTTTTCTTTACGCGATTCCAATAGCGGTAGGCTTGCGCCGCGTTTTATCACTGTCGCCAATATCATTGCGGCGGACGGCGGCAAGATGATCATCGATGGCAATCAGCGCGTGCTTGCCGCGCGCCTGTCGGACGCGAAATTCTTTTGGGACCAGGACCGCAAGCTCACCCTGGAAAGCCGCCTTGATGGCCTGAACGGCATGGTTTTTCACGCCAGGCTTGGCAGTGTGCGGGAAAAGGTTGCGCGCAATATAAAGCTGGCTGAAAGCCTTGCCGGAACTATTCCGGGGACGGATAAAATACTTGCAGCGCGCGCGGCATTGCTCGCCAAGAGCGACTTGGTGACGGGAATGGTGGGAGAGTTTCCAGAATTGCAGGGCGTCATGGGCCGGTATTACGCCCTGGCCGATGGGGAAAACCCGGCGGTGGCGGATGCGATCCGGGAACATTATTCGCCAGCCGGGCCATCCGATGCATGTCCAGCCGCGCCCCTATCCGTGACGCTGGCGCTGGCCGACAAGATCGACACGCTGATCAGCTTTTGGCGGATCGATGAAAAACCGACTGGATCGAAAGACCCGTTTGCGCTGCGCCGCGCAGCACTTGGCGTCATCCGTATTATTCTGGAAAACAAGCTGCGGCTGCGGCTAGCGCCAATATTTGCAGCGCAGGCGGATGATCTGCTCAACTTTTTCGCCGACCGGCTAAAGGTGCATTTGCGGGAGCGCCCCAGGAACCCTGTACGGCATGATTTGATCGATGCGGTGTTCGCGCTGGGCGGCCAGGACGATCTGGTGCTGCTGATCGCGCGCGCCGATGCGCTGGATACATTCGTGCGCTCCGATGATGGCGCCAATCTGCTTGCCGCATACAAGCGCGGCGTTAATATTCTGCGCATCGAGGAAAAACGCGACAGTGCAAAGTATGACGGCCTTGCCGACCCGGCATTGTTCCGGGAAGCAGAGGAACGCGCATTGTTCGAGGCGATCTCCATTGCGGCGACCGAGGCGGAGGCAGCGGTTACACGCGAGGATTTTTCCGCCGCCATGTCGGCGCTGGCGCAATTACGCGCGCCGGTTGACGGATTTTTTGATAAGGTAACCGTAAACGCCATCGATCCGGCTCTGCGCGTTAACCGGCTGCGGTTGCTGTCGCAAATCCGCGCGGCGCTGGAACTGGTTGCGGATTTTGGAAAAATCGAAGGGTAATCATGTCCGGGAATACATCTCAGCAAACCAAATGGGTCTACACATTCGGCGCGGGCGCGGCCGAGGGATCAAGCGCCATGCGCGATCTTCTCGGCGGCAAGGGCGCCAATTTGGCCGAGATGAGCAGCCTTGGCATACCCGTGCCGCCAGGTTTTACCCTCAGCACGGAAGTTTGCACTGCGTTTTACGCCAATCAAAAATCCTATCCAGACAATCTGCAACAACAGGTCGCGGCGGCGCTGGATCGGGTGAGCGCATTGACCGCGCGGCGGTTGGGGGACGCTAAAAAACCGCTGTTGCTATCCATCCGTTCCGGCGCGCGCGCCTCGATGCCGGGGATGATGGATACGGTGCTTAATCTGGGACTGAATGATGAAACCGTTGCAGGGCTTGCGGTGGAATCCGGTGATCTGCGTTTTGCCTATGACAGCTACCGCCGCTTCATTCACATGTATTCCGATGTGGTGCTGGGCGTTGAGCATCACCTGTTCGAGGATGCGCTGGAGCGGCATAAGAACGGCATCGGCGTCAACCAGGATACGGAGCTAAGCGCCGATGACTGGCGCGAAGTGATCGATGACTATAAGGAAATTGTTGGCAATGAAACCGATACGCCATTCCCGCAGGACGTGAACGCGCAATTATGGGGCGCGATCGGCGCGGTGTTCAGCTCATGGGAATCGGCGCGCGCGCGCACCTATCGCCGCATTCATGGCATTCCTGATAATTGGGGCACGGCTGTTAACGTGCAGGCCATGGTGTTTGGCAATATGGGCGAGGATAGCGCCACCGGCGTCGCCTTTACCCGTAATCCCTCAAACGGCGCCAAGGAATTTTACGGCGAATATCTGATTAACGCGCAGGGCGAGGACGTGGTGGCGGGCATCCGCACCCCGCAATATCTGACCCGCCAGGCGCGCGAACTTGCGGGCGAGACCCACAAATCCCTGGAAGAAAACATGCCCGCCGTATTCGCCGAACTGACCACCATCTATCAGCGGCTGGAAGCGCATTACCGCGATATGCAGGATATTGAGTTCACGGTGGAAAAGGGCAAGCTGTGGATGCTGCAAACCCGTAACGGCAAGCGCACCACGGCCGCGGCGCTGAAGATTGCCGTCGATATGGCGCGTGAGGGCCTGATCACCGAGGCGCAAGCGGTTTTACGCATTGATCCCATGTCGCTCGATCAATTGCTGCATCCAAGCCTTGATCCAAAGGCCCCCCGCAATGTGCTGACCAGGGGCCTGCCCGCATCGCCGGGGGCCGCAACTGGCGAAGTTGTGTTCACCCCTGACAAGGCGGAGCAATGGGCGGCAAACGGGCGCAAGGTGATTCTGGTGCGTACGGAAACCAGCCCCGAAGACATTCACGGCATGCATGTGGCCGCCGGTATTTTAACCAGCCGTGGCGGCATGACCAGTCACGCCGCAGTGGTTGCACGCGGCATGGGGCGGCCCTGTGTTTCGGGCGCTGGCGCAATTCGTGTCGATTATGCGGGCGGCTTCTTTTCCGTCGATGCACAAAAAATCCATGAGGGCGAGATCATCACCATTGACGGCGCATCGGGCGAAGTCATTCTTGGAGGCGTTCGCGTGGTGCAGCCCGCCATGAGCGGCGATTTCGGCGAACTGATGGCTTGGG
Source organism: uncultured Alphaproteobacteria bacterium (assembly GCA_947085465.1). Lineage (GTDB taxonomy): Bacteria > Pseudomonadota > Alphaproteobacteria > UBA11222 > UBA11222 > CAMTWQ01. Next base: position 26,854 of record CAMTWQ010000025.1, on the reverse strand, counting down.
CGGACAAGCACCGCCGCCTGGGCGTGCGCGCCAATGCGGAAACCCCCGAAGACGCGCGCACCGCGCGCCGGTTTGGCGCGGAGGGCATCGGTCTGTGCCGCACCGAACATATGTTTTTCGATGCGGAGCGCCTGGTCGCCATGCGCGAAATGATCCTTGCGGCGGACGAAGCGGGCAGGCGCTCGGCGCTGGCTAAAATCCTGCCAATGCAACGGGCGGATTTTACCGCCCTGTTTGAAATCATGGCGGGTTTGCCGGTGACGATCCGTTTGCTAGATCCGCCATTGCATGAATTCCTTCCAAAATCCGATGCGGAGTTCACCCAGGTGGCCGCAGCCGCCGGCGTGGACATCGCCCGGCTGCGCAACCAGGCGGCGGCGCTGGCCGAATCCAATCCGATGCTCGGGCATCGCGGCGCGCGGCTCGGCATTTCCTATCCGGAAATTTATGAAATGCAGGCGCGGGCGATTTTTGAGGCGGCGATTGCCGCTGCGAAATCCTCTGGCGCGCCGGTGCGCCCGGAAATCATGGTGCCGCTAATCGCCACCCGCAAGGAGCTGGCGATACTCAGGGCGCGCATCATCGCCATCGCCGAAGCAGTGAGCAAGGAAACCGGCGCGGCGTTAAACTATCAGATCGGCACCATGATCGAATTGCCGCGCGCCGCATTACGAGCCGGCGAGATCGCGCAGGAAGCGGAGTTTTTCAGCTTTGGCACCAATGATCTGACTCAGACCACGTTTGGCATCAGCCGTGATGATTCAGCGATCTTCCTGAAGGACTATCTAAAGGCCGGAATCTTCGAGCAGGATCCGTTTGTCACCCTGGATCAGGAAGGCGTGGGCGAACTAATCCACATCGCCTTTGAACGTGGCCGCGCCACGCGCCCCGATCTCAAGCTTGGCATTTGTGGGGAGCATGGCGGCGACCCGGCTTCGGTGAATTTCTGTCATCGCGCCGGGCTTGATTACGTTTCCTGCTCGCCGTTCCGGGTTCCTATTGCGCGGCTGGCGGCGGCGCACGCAGCGCTTGCTGAAAAATCGGAGCAAGGCTGAGACGCGGTGAAGCCGGACATTCCAACCCTTGCGGAACTGCGTAGCGGCGGCAAGTCTGCAATGGCGCGCGCCTTGGCGGCAGTTGAACAGTTCACGGATGATCCGGCCGTTACAAGCTTGCTGGATGACGCCTGGAACAGCGCGCGCGCCCATGTGATTGGCTTGACCGGACCGCCCGGCGTTGGCAAATCAACCTTGATCAATGCGCTCTTGCAAGCGTGGCGCAAACAGGCGCGCACCGTGGCCGTGATCGCGGTCGATCCTACCTCGCGCAAAACCGGCGGCGCGTTGCTTGGCGATCGCACACGGCTGTCAACAGACCCGGAAGATGCGGGCGTGTTTATCCGCTCCATGGCGGCGCGCGACCGGCTTGGCGGTCTTGCCGCACTCACCCTGCCGGCGATGGTATTGATGCGGGCGATCTATGACGTGGTGCTGATCGAGACCGTTGGCATCGGCCAGTCGGAAACCGACGTGGCTAATGTGGCGGACACGGTAGTTTTTTGTATTCAGCCCGGCTCCGGTGATAGCCTGCAATTCATGAAGGCGGGCATTATGGAAGTCCCGCATATCGCCGTGGTGACGAAAGCCGATATGACGGCGGCGGCACGGCGCGCCAAGGCCGATGTGGAGGGGGCGCTCGGGCTTTCTGAAATCGGCGAGGGCGAATGGCTGGCCCCGGTGCTCAGCCTGTCGGCGGCGCAAAGCCAGGGGATTGACGCGCTGCTCCTGCAACTGGACCGGCATCAAAGCTGGTTGGCGCAAACCGGCGCCGGGCCGCGCACGCGAAACCTGCAAGCCCGGCATTGGCTTGGCGAAATGGTGCGGGAACAGTTTGGCCTGCGCGGACTGGCGCGGGTAAGCAGTAAGATATCCGCAACCCCTGATGCATCCCCTTTTGTCAGGGCGTCTGAGCTCATCCAGCTGCTGGATAAATAGGCGGCCCGATGGGCGCCTCACCGCCGCAGTTGCGAGCGATCACGCGCCAATTCCTGATAAATCCTTAAAATCCTTAAAATGCAGTTGACTCATCAGGGGGGGGGGTAAGTTAGGTTGGCACCCTGGATAGCACCTTTACGCAGACGGTAATCAATTCAACAGCATTCACATGGAGAAAATACAATGACACCCAATAGGAAACCGCATCGCGGATACCGGAATCGTTTCAGAAATAGTCTTTTACCGGCGGCCATGGTCGCCGCTGCCGTACTGATGGCCTGCATTGCACTTTTAAGTATCGGGGCGACTGAGGCGCAAGCCTTGGTCGTGTATTATGAGGACTTTGAGGATAATTCAGCGCCCGAATGGACTGGCGGTGGCACAATTCAGGGCACTCAGGGTTACAGTGGGGTGAGTAATGGCTCCCTCCCCGGTTTCGGGAATCTTTTCCTGCGTAACTCTTCCGTGGGAGGACTGGCAACAGCATCAACACTGCGCTTGACCGGATTGGCGGCGCATACGCATTTTAGTGTGGATTTTCTGTTTGCAGCCATTGATTCATGGGACGGTAATCACGCCACTTATGGTCCAGACTTCTTTGTAGCCCGTATCGACGGCGGGGCCCCTTTTGGCGCCACGTTTAACAACTTCGATGTCAATGGCGACACAAATACAGTGTCTCCGATATCTTTTGGCGTCAATCTTGGTTTCAATAATAGTTTTCCAGATAGCGCTTATTATGACCTTAGCCCAGTGGCTTACGCGCACACGGCCAGCACCCTCACCATTGATCTGTACGCTGCCGGCGCAGGATGGCAAGGCGGGGATGACGAATCCTGGGCGTTAGATACAATCAAAGTGGACCTGGAATGCCGCTTCGGCGGTGCCACTGTGTGTCCCGGATCCAGTTCAGAAGCGCCACTGCTGCCTGTCATTGATCCGGAAGATTTTTCATTCGATTTTTTATTCGATGCGCGGGCGGATGAACGGGTATTCATCGATCCGATCATCGCCGTCGGTTATGATTATATCATCAATAGCGGCCCGAATATCGCCAGCGTGCTTCTGCCAACCATAGCGGGAGATGATGGGGCCTATGAAATCTTTCTGTGGGACGGCGATGGCTTTGACATCTTTCTGGACAATGCCTTCGCCGGTGTTGAGTACGCTTTCGACGTTGACGGCGTTGACCGCTTCCGCGTACTGGGCATCGATCAGGCGGCGCTGCTCGATCCGCTTAATCCGGTGGCGTTTGTCACCGGCCTGACCTTTGTCAGCGCAGGCACCGTGGATATGAGCATGATCCCGGTTACCTTCGATACGGACGCCGTTAATCCCGGCCCAACAGGGGTTCCCGAACCGATGACCTTGAGCCTGCTCGGCGCGGGTCTGGCCGGCATTGGGATGGCGCGGCGGCGGCGGGCTTAGTCCCACCCCACGCACCAATTGATAACGGCGGCTTTCGGGCCGCCGTTATCGTTTCTGAGGCGGATAGAATTAAATTGCTGGATAAATAGGCAGACCGTCAGGATTAGCCCTAAATTCAGGCAAATATGGCGGCCGTGATGCGATACCCCGCCCTGCCGCCGCGCCCTTATTAATGGCATAACAATTGCTTAACAGAAGCTTAATACGCGTCTAGGGTTCCGGCGCCTTTTCCATGAGGCGTGCTGGTCCGAGAGATGCGATCCAGCCGGTTGACCGGCCGGACACACGGCGGGACAAAAACCCGGGAGGTTTCGTGCGGCAATGGGCGCCTGCCCGTCGCTCGGGATGCCATGGGAATGGCCCTCTCGCCCGCTGCGAAACCAGACCCCCAGAGCCTTTCCCGGTCAGGTTGAACCAACCTGACCGGATAAGAAAGGCTCTGATTGAATGCGTTAGACCATTTCCTGATCGGATTGATTCAATCCGATCAGGAAATGGTCTAGGCCCGGCGCCCGTGCTGATAAACGCGTCATTTATGGAGGGTCGTGCAATGAGCAAATTTTTCAAAAACATCACCGTGATGCTAGGCGCCGTATTAATGCTGGTCGCGGCAAGTACGCAGCCCGCATCGGCCGCACAGAAATCCAGCTTCAAAGTCTGCTGGTCGATCTATGTGGGCTGGATGCCGTGGGGTTATCTGCAAGATTCAGGGATCATGAAAAAATGGGCGAAGAAATACGGCATTGATGTCGAGATCGTGCAGATCAACGATTATGTCGAATCCATCAATCAATACACCGCAGGCGGCTTTGATGGGTGCAGCATGACCAATATGGACGCGCTGACCATTCCAGCGGTTGGCGGCGTGGACAGCACGGCGCTGATCACTGGCGATTTTTCCAACGGCAATGACGGCATTGTCGTGAAAAATGGCGCAAGCGTCGCTGATCTAAAGGGGCGGAAGGTCAATCTGGTCGAGCTTTCCGTATCGCATTATCTGCTGGCCCGCGCGCTGGAGAAAAACAAGCTTTCGGAAAAAGACCTGACGGTGGTCAATACATCGGACGCCGACATCGTCGCGGCGTTCAGCGGCTCGGCTGACGTGAGCGCTGTCGTGACCTGGAATCCGCAATTATCCGAAGTGGCGGCCGTTCCCGGCGCCAGCAAGGTATTTGACTCCTCGCAAATCCCGGGTGAGATCATCGATCTGATGGTGGTCAACACCGCCACCCTTAAGGATAATCCCGCCTTCGGCAAGGCGTTGACCGGCGCATGGTATGAGGCGATGGCGCTGATGCAAAAAGACACAGCGATGCGCGCCGGGCTTGCCAAGGCGTCAGGAACCGATGTTGCCGGATATGAGGCGCAGCTTGCGACGACAAAAATGATGTATCTCGCCAGCGAAGGGGTGGCGTTCACCAATAGCGCCGCTGTGAAAAACACCATGGATGCGGTGCGGAAATTTTCGGCGGCGCATGGCCTGTTTGGCGAAAGCGGCGCGTCCGTGGACAAAATCGGCATTCAGTTTCCGGGCGGCGGCGTGCTTGGCGACACCGCCAACATCAAGCTGCGCTTTGATTCGACCTACATGCAGATGGCGGCGGACGGCAAGTTGTGAAGCAGGCCAACGGTAAATAAGCAGCAACCCCCATGCGCCGCATGATCAACTGGCGCCCGTCAGCGTTCGGTGGCTGGCTGCTGGGCGCGTTGCCCTTTTTGCTGCTGCTGGGCGTATATCTGGCCGCCTCCGATGTGCGGCAGGAGGCAAACCCGAATGATAAATTACTGCCGCCGCTGATGGCGTTTGCAGACGCCATTGACCGCATGGCGCTGCAAACAGATCCGCGCAGCGGCGATATTTTGTTGTGGGCGGATACAGTGGCGAGCCTTCGGCGTCTGATCATTGGTCTTCTATCGGCCACGGCGATGGGCCTTGCATTTGGCATTGCAACGGGCCTGCTGCCCTATGCGGGGCGGACATTTTCACCATTGATCGCCGTGCTCTCCATGGTGCCGCCGATGGCGTTATTGCCGATATTGTTCATTGTGTTTGGGCTGGGCGAGCTGTCGAAAATTATTCTCATCATTATAGGTGTCGCGCCCTTTATGATGCGCGACATGTCCATGCGCGTGGCCGAACTGCCGGCCGAACAATTGATCAAGGCGCAGACCCTTGGCGCATCCACCTGGCAAATCATAGTGCGGATTGTGGCGCCCCAGATAATGCCACGCCTTATTGATGCGGTGCGATTATCGCTTGGCCCGGCCTGGCTGTTCTTGATCGCCGCCGAGGCCATTGCGGCGACAGAGGGGCTTGGCTACCGGATTTTTCTGGTGCGCCGGTATCTGGCGATGGATGTCATCCTGCCCTATGTGGCGTGGATTACCTTGCTGGCTTTTTTATCGGATTATCTGCTGCGGAAAATTCAGCGCACGAGGTTCGTCTGGTTTCAACCGGCCGGGAACGAGCCATGACAGCGATTTCCATTAAAAATCTGTCCAAGGAATATAACCACCAGCCGGTGCTGCGCGACATCAACATAGAAATTGCGGGGCAGGAATTTTGCGTTATTGTCGGCGCGTCCGGCTGCGGCAAGAGCACATTTTTACGAATGCTGTTGAGCGAAGTCACGCCATCGGGCGGCGAGATATTAATCGATGGCGCGCCTATCGCGCGCGAGCCCGGACCCGGCCGCGGCGTTGTCTATCAGCGCTATTCGGTGTTTCCGCATTTGAGCGTGCTGGAAAACGTCATGCTCGGCCCAAGCTTTTCCGGTTCGCCCCTGCTTGGCCGCTTGTTCGGCGCGGCGCGCAGGAAGGCGCGGGAAACCGCCATGCAGTATCTTGAATCCGTTGGCCTGGCGCAGGCCCGCGATCTTTACCCGGCGGCGCTGTCCGGCGGCATGCAGCAGCGCCTCGCCATTGCCCAGGCGCTTATCATGCAGCCAAAGGTGCTGCTGCTGGATGAGCCATTTGGCGCGCTTGATCCAGGAACCCGCAAGGACATGCACGAATTGATCCTGCGCCTGTGGCGTGAAAATGAAATGATGATTTTTATGGTTACCCATGATTTACAGGAAGGATTCTTGCTTGGAACCCGGGTCATGGTGTTCGATAAAATCCCATCCCTGAAGGCCCAAAACGCCAAACAAGGCGCAACGATTACCTATGACATTCCCTTGACACACCGGAGATAACAATGCGCATGAAATTGCTTCCAGCCTCCCTACGGCGTCACCACCCGGATTTCGATAAGATGCAGGCGCGCGGCTGGAAGGCCGCGCTTGCCGAAGCCGGTCTTCCTGACAAGCGCTGGAAAGAAGAGCAGGCGCGCAGCCTCAAACTCGGCCTGAGCGGCGCGGATAGCATTCAGGACCGCAGCATCCCAACATTTGCGCGCGGTGAATTGCCGCATTTCGCGGGCATCAACACCTTTCTCAAGGCGCCTTATGCGGAAGACGTACGGGCCACCGGCAACTATGACGCCGCCGTCATCGGCGTGCCGTTTGACGGCGGAACCACCTACCGCCCCGGCGCGCGGTTTGGCCCGCAGGGCATGCGTAAAATCTCGGCCCTGTATACGCCGTATAATTATGAGCTGGGCGTTGACCTGCGTGAACAGATGAGCCTGTGCGATAGCGGCGATGTGTTCACTATTCCGGCCAATATCGAAAAAACCTTTGACCAGATCAGCCGCGCGGTGGCGCATGTGTTTTCATCGGGCGCCATGCCGGTTATTTTGGGCGGCGATCATTCCATTGGCTTCGCCACCGTGCGCGGCATTGCCCAATGCACATCAAAAAAAATCGGCATCATTCATTTTGACCGCCATGCGGATATTCAGGAGCGCGATCTGGACGAGCGCATGCACACCACGCCCTGGTTTCATGCGACGAATCTGCCAAATGTGCCGGCCACCAATCTGGTGCAGATTGGCATCGGCGGCTGGCAGGTGCCGCGCGAGGCGGTGGCGCAGATCCGCGCGCGCAACACCAATATTCTCACGATGCGCGATGTCGAGGAACTGGGCATCGACAAGACCGCCGAGATTGCGCTGGAGCTTGCCTGGAAGGGCGCGGATGCGGTGTATCTGAGCTTTGACGTTGACTGTGTGGACTGCGGCTTTGTGCCTGGCACGGGCTGGCCCGAGCCAGGCGGTTTCTTGCCGCGTGAGGTGCTGTCGCTGGTTGGCAAGGTGGCGTCGCAGGGGCTTTGCGGCCTTGAGGTGGTCGAGGTGTCGCCACCCTATGACCAATCGGAAATCACCGCGTTGTTTGGCGTGCGTGTTATTGTCGATGTGCTTGGCGCCATGGTGGCCAACGGCATGATGGGCAAGCACAAGCACATGATCGACAAGCCGGTGAGTTTCTCGTGAGCGCGCCGCATGATCATCTTCACGGCCATTCCCATCCCCATCGCCAGGATGACGAGGCGGACCGGCTGGCGGGGCTGGCGTTCGCCGAGGGATTCCGCGCCGCCAGCGATAAACGCGCCTTTCTTGAACTGACGCGCATCCCCCAGGAGATCACCAGGGATGGGGTGGCCTTGAAACTGATGCAGGTGGTGTTCAGCGATTGCTTTAGCGTGGGTTCGGCCAGCCCCGGCTTTGGCGGGCGCGGCATGGTGTATCATCCGCTTCCCGGCGTGATGATTGATCAGACCTCAGAACTGCGTTTTGTCTATGTGTCGCCCGGCGGGCGGGAGGAACTCACCTTTGCGGAAGTGCGCCTGCATTGCGCATGACAAAACAATAGGATGAACTGCCCAGAATATTTGCAAGCCGGCCACGCAACGCGACCCCCAAGCGCGTGCCAAAAATCATATATCCGGTATAAAACAGCCCAAGTGGAAATTCATCCGTCACCTGCCAGCCGGCATCAATAAACCGCCGCCGCCACCAGGCGCTGCGGTAATAAAAGGCTTCGGTAAAACGGTTGCCGTTTTCGCCATGCCGGGCGGCGAACAATAGCGACAATAAATTCGCGGTCAGCGATTTTCCAGCGCCCGGCGCGGTGGCGCCAGTTTGCGGTGCGGCGCGCGACAACAGGATTTTCGGCAGTGCGAGATAATGGGTGAAGCAACTGGCGATCCGCCACGCGGGGGTGGGCAGCACATGCACCGCTATCCCACCTGGCTTCAGCACCCGGCGCATTTCATCGCTTAACGCCGCAAAATCAGCCACATGCTCCAGCACATGGCTGGTGTAGATCACATCAAAGCTTGCATCCGCAAACGGCAGCCGCTGGCCGTCATAATCCTGCACGGGAAACTCTCGCGCCTTGGCATAGGGTGAAGCGGCCAGGTCAACCGCTGCAACGGTGCTGAAATGCCGGCTGAGTCGGGCCGCCTGCGCGCCTGTACCGGCGCCGATCTCCAGCAGGGAATGATTTTTATCCGCGTGTATGCGGGCTAGCCACGCCGCAAGTTCGCACATCCGCAGGGCATGTAAATAATCGATATCCACAGGCTAGTCGTTGACGCCGTGATAGGCTTTATACCATTCCACAAAACGCGGAATGCCCTCATCAATGCTGGTGGTGGGTGAAAACCCGTGATCGCGTTGAATAGCCGTAATGTCCGCATAGGTTTCGGGCACATCGCCCGGTTGCATCGGCGCCAGGATTTTTTCCGCCTTGCGGCCCAAGGCCTTTTCCAGCACCTCAATCATATAGGTTAGTTTTTCCGAACGGTGGTTGCCGATATTATAAATCCGGTGCGGCTCGGTTTTTCCATCGTCTTTAGGCGGCCCGTCAAGACAGGCAACGACGCCTGTAACAATATCATCCACATAGGTAAAGTCGCGTTTCATGTCCCCATGATTATTGACACTGATTGGTTTGCCGTTGAGAATCGCTTCAGTAAATATCCACATCGCCATATCCGGACGGCCCCATGGCCCGTACACGGTAAAAAACCGCAGGCCGGTCTGCGGCACGCGGTAAAGATGCGCATAGGTATGGCTCATCAGTTCGCCGGCTTTTTTAGTGGCGGCGTACAGCGAAACTGGATGGTCAACACTATCGGTCTCGGAAAACGGCAGTTTTGCATTGCCGCCATAAACAGAACTGGACGAGGCATAGACCAGGTGTTCAAGGCCAGCCAGATGACGGCAATATTCCAGAACAACCAGATGCCCGGTCACATTGGCCTGTGTATAGGCAAACGGATGCTCAATGGAATGGCGCACCCCCGGCTGCGCCGCCAGATGAACGATCCGGTTGATTTTTACGCCGCGCAGCGCCGCATTGAACGCCTCGCGATCCGATATGTCGGCCTGCACAAACTGAAAATTGGGCGATGCCTGCAACCGCGCCAGCCGGTCGCGCTTTAACTGCACGGTGTAATAATCATTCAGATTGTCGAGGCCAATCACCTGCTCGCCGCGCGCCAGTAATCTGTGCGCCACATGCGAGCCGATAAACCCCGCCGCCCCTGTAATCAGTACCTGCATCTTTCAATCCTTACCGCCGCGCGATCTGTCTGATAGCACGTCTTGCCACAAATGGAAAAATCCCTCTGCGGCGGCGGGTAAACCATAGTGCTCAACCATATGCGCCCTGGCGAGTGCGCCCAGCGTCTGGCGCTCCGTTGCCGGCATATCCGCCAGCGCCAAAATCGCCTGGGCGAGCGCTTGGCTATCCCTTGCCGGCACGGCGCGGCCCGTATCGCTGACGATCCGCGCCGAATCGCCCACATCCGTCACCACACAGGGGACGCCTGCGCACATGGCTTCGCCGATAGCGTTGGAAAAACCCTCGCCTATCGAACTTGAGACGGCTATGTCGAGCGCCGCCCAGAACTGCGGCATATCGCTGCGCCGGCCCAGCAAACGCAGTTGCGCCGTGGTGAACCCGTCAGTCATTTGCAGCAGTTGCGGATTGCTGGCGCTTACCCCCTCGCCGCAGGCGAGCAGCACCGCATCGGGGCGCGCCGCGCAAACCTCACGGCCTGCGGCGAAGAAATTCGCATAGTCTTTCTGTGGATCAAACCGCCCGGCGATACCGATCACCAATGCTTCCTGGCGAATGCCAAGCATGTCGCGAAACGCCGTGCGCGCACCGTTGTCAGGGCGGAATTTTTCTGTGTCAAAGCCGTTCGGGATAAGAACGAATTTCTTCGCCGCATAGCCAAGCGCACTGTGGCTGTGACGCGCCTTATCCGCATTGACAATAATCGCCTCTGGAATGACATGCGAGAGCAACGCAGAGGCGCGTATCACGGCGCGGGTCGCCTTTCCCACATAGGCCGGATCGATCTCGCTCAATCGTATATTCCATATAACGGGTGTTCTTGGCCGGGCCAGCTTCGCCGCCAGCCCGCCAATCAGATCGCCGTGATACATCCAGGTCTGCACCAGATCCGGCGCAATGGCGCGGATCGCGCGTATGAGGCGTAACATCGCGGCCGGCGCGTGGCGGGCGCCCGTAAATTCTATGATCTCCACCGCAACGCCAAGCGCTCTAATTTCTGCTGCTATTGGCCCATCGCGCAGCGCTATGACATGGCTTGCAACTTGCTCGCGCGCTTGTGTGGCGAGCAGCTTGCGCAGCATGGTTTCCGCGCCGCCAACCCCAAGCCCGGTAATGATATGTAACACCCGCATCGGCGCCTACGGCGTCTCACTGAGCGCCTTGACCAGCAGATCAAGGGCGGCGGCGCTAAACACCCACATATTGGCTTCCCGGTCAGAATTTCCCGTGGCCAGGGTGATCACCCGCTCGATTCTCTGTGCCGGCGCTAGCGCCGAGGGTGGCCCGCTAATGGCGATACAGGCATGGCCCGGCGGGTTGCCATAGGGATTGCCGCTTGGCCCGCTGGCGCCTGTTTCGCCGATGCCCCAGGTGCTACCCATCTTTTCACGGATGCTGCGCGCTTCGAACAGGGCGAAATCCTGGGTGGCGGATTTCATCCCTTTTGGCCGTTCTGGCAGCAACGCCCTGCCGCCCTGGGCCGTGTACACAATCCCGCCGCCAATATAATAGGCAGAGGCGCCAGGAACAGCCACCAGCGCCGCTGAAATCAGCCCGCCACAGGACGATTCTGCTACCGAAACGGTTTGGTTGCGGGCAATCAGCATAGCCGCCACTGGGCCAGCAAGCGCCATCAGGCTCGGTGGGAACATGGTGTTTCCTTCTAATTTAGCCGCTAAAACTTGACTCTAGCCTGGCGCGAGCCTAACTTCCGCTCCGATCCATCATAGCGATGATCGGAAAACACGTCCCGCCAGTCAGCGAGGTTTCGCCCACTGGCGCATTTTGTATTGTATTACAGGCTAACACGCGATGTTTGAAAGTCTTTCCGAGCGCCTATCCGGCATTTTCGATGCGCTGCGCAAACAGGCGTCGCTGAGTGAGGCGGATGTGGACGCCGCCATGCGCGAAGTGCGCCGCGCGCTGCTGGAAGCCGACGTGGCGCTGCCGGTGGCGCGCGATTTCATCGCCAGGGTGCGTGAGCGCGCCATTGGGGCCGAAGTCGTCAAATCGGTCACGCCGGGCCAGATGGTGATCAAGATTGTGCACGACAGTCTTGTGGCGATGCTGGGCGATACGGCCCAGGGCATTGATCTTAACGCGCCCGCGCCGGTGCCGGTGCTGATAGTTGGCCTGCAAGGTTCGGGTAAAACCACAACCACCGCAAAACTCGCTATGCGGCTGCAAAAGCGCGACCGCAAAAAAGTGCTGATGGCGTCGCTGGATGTGCAGCGGCCTGCCGCCCAGGAACAATTGAAGGTGCTGGGCGTGCAGGCGGGTGTCGCCACCCTGCCCATCGTCGCTGGGCAAATGCCGGTGGATATCGCCAAGCGCGCCATGGAGGCTGGCAGGCTGGGCGGCTTTGACGTGGTGATGCTCGATACCGCCGGGCGCACCCATATAGACGAAGCGCTGATGGCCGAGGTGGCGGCGGTGCGCGCCGCCGTCAACCCCCATGAATGCTTGCTGGTCGCCGACAGCTTGACCGGCCAGGACGCTGTGAATGTGGCGCAAAGCTTTCATGCGCGCACGCCGCTTACCGGCATTATTCTGACCCGCGTGGATGGCGATGGGCGCGGCGGCGCGGCGCTTTCCATGCGCGCTATCACCGGTTGCCCGATCAAGGCCATTGGCGTTGGCGAAAAGCTTGAAGAACTGGAGGATTTTCATCCAGAGCGGATCGCTGGGCGGATTCTTGGCATGGGCGATGTGGTTGGCCTCGTCGAGCGCGCCGCTGAGAGCTTCGAGGCCGAAAAGGCCGAAAAACTCGCCAAAAAAATGCAAAAGGGCGAGTTTGATCTCGACGACCTGGCGGAGCAATTGGCGCAAATGCGTAGAATGGGTGGGATGCAGGGGGTGCTTGGCATGTTGCCGGGGGTCGGCAAGGTGAAAAGTCAATTGTCCGCAGCAGGCTTGGATGACAAAATGCTCAAGCGTCAGGAGGCCATCGTGCATTCCATGACCCAACTAGAACGGCGCAAACCAAAGATCCTTGGCGGCTCGCGAAAAAAACGCATTGCCGCTGGTTCCGGAACCAGCGTGCAGGACGTGAACCGGCTGCTGAAAATGCACCGGCAAATGGCCGATATGATGAAGAAGGTCGGCAAGCAAGGCATGAAAAGCATGCTGGGCGGGTTAACCGGAATGGGCGGCGGTGGAATGCCCGCATTGCCGCCGGGTTTCAAACCTGGCGCATTGCCGGGCCTTGGCGGGCCGAATGCCGGCATGCCGCCGCTGCCGCCTGGCTTTCCCGGCTTCAAACGCTAACGAACTAACGCAACTCAAAACACAACCAGGGAATCACAATGTCACTTAAAATTCGCCTTGCCCGGCACGGCGCAAAAAAACGCCCATTTTACCGTATCGTTGTGGCAGATGCCCGCGCGCCGCGTGATGGCCGCTTTATTGAGCAGCTCGGCTTTTTCAATCCGCTGCTGCCCAAGGACCATGCGCAGCGCATGAAGCTGGTGAACGAGCGCATCACTCATTGGCTTGGTGTTGGCGCATGCCCTACGGATCGGGTTGCGCGCATGCTGGGCGATGCGGGATTGATGGCAAAACCAGACGCCGGCAATAATCCGCAGCAAGGCAAGCCAAAGGCCAAGGCGCTGGAACGTGTGGCGCAAAAGGCCGAGGCTGACGCGAAGGCCGCCGCCGCAGTCGCTGCAGCCGCCGCAGCGCCCGCCCCAGAAGTGGCCCCAGAGGCGGCCCCAGAGGCGGCAGAGTCAGCCGAAGGTTAGGCAGTCTTGCAACCCCTGCAAGACCGGGTCTGTATTGGCGCGATACTCGGCGCTCATGGGGTGCAGGGTCTGGTGCGGGTCAAGTGCTTTACGGATCGCCCCGAAGATGTTGGGGCGTTTGGTCCGGTCGAAACCGGAGATGGGGCGCGCCGCTTTAGCCTGAAAGTAACACAGGTGCTGAAGGATGGCGTGGCCGCAAAGCTTTCCGGGATTACGGATCGGGACGCAGCAGAGGCGCTAAAGGGCGTAAGCCTACACGTCCCACGATCCGCCTTGCCGGAATTGGCAGCAGATGAGGAATTCTATCACGCTGATTTAATTGGCTTGGCAGTTCAGTGGCAAGACGGGCCGCGCCCCGATGGGGAAATCGTCGGGGTGTATAATTTTGGTGCGGGGGATTTGATCGAAGTGGCGCTGACGCCGGAACCCGGGCGAAAGCCGCAAAACGTAATGTTGCCGTTTAATCTTGAAGTGGTAATTGAAGTGAGAATGGGAAAGGGTGACGCCAAGGGGTTCGTCCGGGTAAACCCGCCGCCTGGGCTAATGCCAGAGGAGTAGCCACGCTGCAAAAGTCCTCAAATACCTGGACCGCCACAGTGCTGACCCTGTTTACGGAGATGTTTCCAGGGCCGCTAGGCTATAGTTTGGCGGGAAAAGCGCTGCAAGCAGGGCTTTGGCGCCTGGAAACGGTGGACATTCGCGCATTTGCGGGCGATAAACACCGCTCCGTGGACGACACCCCCGCAGGTGGCGGCCCTGGCATGGTGATGCGGCCAGATGTCTTGGCAGCCGCTATTGATGATGTTCGGGCGCGCGAAGCTGGGCCGAGGCCATTACTTTATCTGACGCCGCGTGGTGCGCCGCTTACTCAAGATCGGGTGCGCGAATTGGCGGCGGGTTCTGGCGTGGTCGTGGTGTGTGGCCGGTTTGAGGGGGTTGACGAGCGGGTGCTAATGGCGCGCGCGGCGGAGCAGGTCTCGCTCGGCGATTTTGTGCTGTCGGGGGGTGAGCCTGCCGCAATCGCCTTGCTTGATGCGGTGGTGCGGTTGTTGCCTGGAGTGGTTGGTGATGCAACCGCATTGATGGAAGAAAGTTTCGAGAAGGGATTGCTGGAGTATCCCCACTATACCCGCCCCGCAGTTTGGGAGGGGCATGAGATACCGCCGGTGCTGCTGTCCGGCAATCACGCCGCCATTCGCAAATGGCGGCAACAGGCAGCCGAAGATATTACGCGCACGCGGCGGCCAGATTTGTGGCGGTCACATGCCAAGTTTAAGGAGAGTGAGCAATGAACCTGCTACAACAGTTTGAACAAGACCAGATTGCCAGTCGCGCCGCGAAAACTCAGGCCAAAACAATTCCTGATTTTAGCCCGGGCGATACGGTGCGCGTCATGGTGCGTGTTGTTGAAGGAACCCGCGAACGGCTGCAACCGTTTGAAGGCGTGTGCATCGGCCGTTCCGGCGGCATGACGCTGAACGCGAATTTCACCATCCGCAAGATTTCCTATGGCGAGGGTGTGGAGCGCGTATTCCCGCTGTATAGCCCGCTGGTCGATGAAATCATCACCGTGCGCCGGGGCCGCGTGCGCCGCGCCAAGCTGTATTATCTGCGCGGCCTGACCGGCAAGTCGGCCCGCATCCAGGAAAAGAAAACCGTTCGCGATTAATCGCTGCTGGAGGTGGTTCGATGGCTGGCCCGAGCACGCTGTATGACAAAATCTGGCAGTCGCATCTGGTCAATGTCCAGAGCGACGGAACCTGCCTGATCTATATCGACCGGCATCTGGTGCACGAAGTCACCAGCCCGCAGGCTTTTGAAGGCTTGCGCATGACGGGCCGCAAGGTGCGCCGCGCCGGTGCAACCCTTGCAGTTGCCGATCACAATGTTCCAACTACGGACCGCAGCAAAGGCATTGAAGACGAAGAATCGCGCATCCAGATCGAAACCCTGGAAGAAAACTGCGCGGAGTTCGGCGTTGAATATCTGCCGATGAGCGATATCCGCCAGGGCATCGTGCATATTGTCGGGCCGGAACAGGGCCTCACGCAACCCGGCATGACCATTGTCTGCGGCGACAGCCACACCGCCACCCATGGCGCGTTTGGGGCGCTGGCGTTCGGCATTGGCACCTCGGAGGTCGAACATGTGCTGGCGACGCAGACGCTCATTCAGGCGCCCGCAAAAAACATGCGCGTCACGGTGGATGGAAAATTGACCGCGGGCTGCACCGCCAAGGACATTGTGCTGGCGATTATCGGCAAGATCGGCACCGCAGGCGGCACCGGCCATGTCATCGAATTTGCGGGCGAAGCCATCCGTGCACTGAGCATGGAAGGCCGCATGACGGTCTGCAACATGACCATAGAGGCGGGCGCACGCGCCGGCCTGATTGCGCCCGATGAAACCACCTTCGCCTACGTGATGGGCAAGCCCCGCGCGCCAAAGGGCGGGCAATGGGAACTGGCGCTCAACGCTTGGCGCACCCTGGCCAGCGATGCGGGCGCGCATTTCGACCGCGAAGTAATATTGAACGCCGCCGATATTGCGCCGCAGGTGACCTGGGGCACCAGCCCCGAAGACGTGCTGCCGATTACCGGCAAGGTGCCCGATCCGGCGGCCGAACCTGACGCTGCGCGCCGGGCATCCATGTTGCGCGCGCTTGATTATATGGGCCTGACGGCGGGGACGCCGTTGACCGAGGTTAAAATCGACCGGGTATTTATCGGTTCCTGCACCAATGGCCGCATCGAGGATTTGCGCGCCGCCGCCAAGCTCGCAAAGGGCCGCAAGGTCGCAGCGCATGTGGGCGCCATGGTGGTGCCGGGTTCGGGTCTGGTGAAAGAGCAAGCCGAACGGGAAGGCCTGGATAAAATTTTTATCGCGGCGGGCTTTGAGTGGCGCGAGCCGGGCTGCTCCATGTGTCTGGCGATGAATGCCGACAAGCTGGAACCCGGAGAGCGTTGCGCCTCCACCTCCAACCGCAATTTCGAGGGCCGTCAGGGCCGTGGCGGTCGCACCCATCTGGTAAGCCCCGCCATGGCGGTGGCGGCGGCCGTAACCGGCCATCTGATGGATGTAAGGGATTTGGAGTAGTGGAAGTAGTTACAAATTATGGCAGGAAAAACATTTAAGCCAAAATTGATATCCAGCGTGGAGGCCCGCGACGCTGCGGGCTTCGAGTGTGTTTTGTTTGACTTGGAACATATTGTCGCTTGCTGCAATGAACTTCTCAGTCGAGGCGAATTTATAACACCATTTCACCACGTTGCTAGGGCGCTTTGCACCTCAGCATTGATTAACTATCGCCGGTGTTTCAATACCGGCTGCAGGGTGTCTATTAAAATTGATGAGTGCAACTTTCTGTCAGCCGAAGACCATGAGCACCACGAATTTTGTCTCGGTCTTGTGGACAAGCATTTAGCTCATTCTGTGAATGGATATGAGCGCGCCAATATGACAATTCATATAGCGGAAGATATTGTCAATGGTTCACTGGCTCGTGGAGGACTGGGGTCTTCTTCAATTTATGGAATGGAGTTCGGCTTTGATGATGTTCGTCAACTTGCACAACGCATAGAGAATATCATAGTTAAATTTGTTAAGCCTCGCATTGAGGAGTTGAAAGCGCTTGTTACACTTCAGGTAGAGAAAATGTCCGATGATGAATTACGAGCGCTCCCCGAAGGTTTTGTCACTCATAGCGGAAGAGGTAAAGTGGATAAGCCAAGAAGCTCTCCTTACGTAAGTGGCGCCAAAAAGGTAAATAGATAAATTTTTCGGTTAGAATG
The DNA here is from genome assembly GCA_947085465.1 of uncultured Alphaproteobacteria bacterium. GTDB lineage: Bacteria > Pseudomonadota > Alphaproteobacteria > UBA11222 > UBA11222 > CAMTWQ01. Next base: position 9,431 of record CAMTWQ010000025.1, on the reverse strand, counting down.
GTTGTATTTGATTTTACATTCTTCCCCTCCCCCTTGTGGGGAGGGGTTAGGGGTGGGGGTAATGGTAAATGAAAGGGCGCGGCAACTTCGTTTGAACCAGACAGATGCTGAGCAGAGGCTTTGGAGCAAATTAAGAGAGCTGAGAACTGAAGGATTTCATTTCAGACGGCAAGCGCCCATAGGAATTTATATAGCTGACTTCGCATGTCATTCCGCAAATCTTGTGATTGAATGTGATGGCGGACAGCACGCAGATGGTAAGGTTTTGATAAAGGATGTGGAACGAACAGCTTGGCTCGAAAGTCAGGGGTATAGGATGTTGCGGTTCTGGAATAATGATGTGTTGGGGAATGTTGAGGGCGTCATGCAGATGATCAGACTGGAAATTGGACTTGAATGAGTCATGTTTAGGCACCCCACCCCCAACCCCTCCCCATCAAGGGGAGGGGAGTCAGGTTCGTAGTAGGGAAACTCTTCGCCTCTCCCTTGTGGGCAGGGGATAGGAGTGGAGTTAATATTGAGGACAAACAACAATGCAGAAATTTGACAAGTTAACCGGCGTGGCGGCGCCGCTGCCGCAGATCAATGTCGATACCGATATGATCATTCCAAAACAGTTTCTGAAGACCATCAAGCGGTCGGGGCTGGGTAAGAACCTGTTTGATGAAATGCGTTATACGGCCGATGGCAAGGAAAAGCCGGATTTCGTGCTGAACAAACCGGCCTACCGCAAGGCGCAAATTCTGGTGACGGGCGAAAATTTCGGTTGCGGGTCGAGCCGCGAACATGCGCCGTGGGCGCTGCTGGATTTTGGCGTGCGCTGCCTCATCGCCACCAGCTTTGCCGATATTTTTTATAATAACTGTTTCAAGAACGGCATTCTGCCCATCAGATTGCCGCAGGCCGATGTGGACAAATTGATGGCCGACGCCGAACGCGGCGCCAATGCGGTGGTCAGTATCGATCTGGCCGCGCAGGAAATTCGCGGCCCCGATGGCGGCGTGGTGAAATTCGAAATTGATCCGTATAGAAAGCAATGCCTGATCGAGGGGCTGGATGATATCGGCCTGACCATGCAGCAGAACCAGAAGATCGATCAGTACGAGCAAAAACGCGCCGCCGCGCAGCCCTGGCTATAAGAAGAAGATAACATTTATGCCCAGCAACAGATCGATTTTAATTCTGCCGGGTGATGGCATCGGACCCGAGGTCATGGGCGAAGTGCGCCGCGTGATCAATTGGCTGGGTAAACGCCGCGCCATCAGCTTTGATGTCAGCGAAGATATTGTCGGCGGCGCATCCATCGACAAACACCGTACGCCGCTGACGGACAAGGCGCTGGAAAAGGCCATGAACGTGGACGCGGTGATGTTCGGCTCGGTCGGCGGCCCGAAATGGGACAATCTTGGCTTTGACATGCGGCCCGAAGGCGGCCTGCTGCGGCTTCGCAAAGAGCTTGATTTGTTCGCCAATCTGCGCCCGGCGATTTGTTTTCCAGCGCTTGCGGGCGCCTCGTCGCTGAAGCCGGAACTGGTGACGGGGCTGGATATTCTGATTGTGCGCGAACTGACCGGTGGCGTGTATTTCGGCGAGCCGCGCGGCATCGAAACCCTGCCTGATGGGCAGCGGCGCGGCGTCAACACGCAAGTTTATACGACTTCGGAAATCATCCGGGTGGCGGAAGTGGCGTTTGAATTGGCGCGCAAGCGGCGTAATCTTGTGCACTCGTCGGAAAAGGCCAATGTGATGGAATCCGGCCTGTTGTGGCGCGAGGAAGTAACCAAACTGCACGCTGAAAAATATAAGGACGTGCAGTTGCAGCACATTCTTGCGGACAACTGCGCCATGCAACTGGTGCGTGAGCCAAAGCAATTTGATGTCATCGTCACCGATAATCTGTTTGGCGATTTGCTGTCCGATGTGGCCGCCATGCTGACCGGTTCACTTGGCATGCTGCCATCTGCGTCACTCGGCGCAAAAGACGCCAGCGGCAAAAGCAAGGCGCTGTACGAGCCGGTGCATGGCTCGGCCCCCGATATTGCGGGCAAGGGGCTGGCCAATCCGATCGCCACCATTCTCAGCCTCGGCATGGCGCTGCGGTATTCTTTTGATCTGCCAGCGGACGCCGATCTGATTGATAAGGCGGTGGAGAATGTGCTGGCCGGCGGCCTGCGCACCGCCGACATCATGCAGCCCGGTATGGCCAAGGTTTCGACGGGCGTGATGGGCGACGCCATCGTGCGCGAGCTCGATAAACTCGCAGCTTGAGATAACCCCCTATCCGCGCAGGAATGCTTCGCATCTGGCGCGGGCAGCGCGCGCCATTTGCGTTGGCAACAGGGTGAAGCCATGCGCGCCGCCGGGATAGACGGCAAGTTCCGCCTTGTTGGCGCCCGCAATCCAGCGCGCATACATAAACAGCGTATCGTCGCGCAGCGGGTCCAGCGTTCCAATTGTAAACAGGGCGGGCGGGTTTCTGGGCGGCATGGGGTGAATGGGCGCGTGAACGGCCCGAAGGCCTGGATCATTCACAGCGCGCCGGCGCCGTTTGCGGCGGTAGCCAGGCGGCCATGATGCGCCTTATTTCCTGAATATATTCTTGCACAGTGTGAAAATCCCTGATCACCCCGGCCCCGGCTGCGTTACGGTCATAGTAAAATCGCAACGGGGCAGGATAATGCGGATGCGTGGCAACCGGCAAATCCGGGCTGGCGATACTGTTCCCATAGCCATGGTGCGAGGGAACATATAAATCCTGACGCGGCTTGCCGCCGGGCGTCTGGTAAGGGGTAAGCATCAGCACATAATTCGCCGCCGGCTCTAGCCAGACCCGATCCTCCATCGACATCTGACTGGCTACTACCAGGATACTATCCCCCGCGTATTCGCCCTTGATCCGCTGCGCGATCCGAACCTGTGCAATTCTTGCGGGCGCCGGTTGCGCACCCCCAATATCGAGGGTGCCATCCCAAACCGAGATGACACGGCCATACACGATCAACTGAGATTGCTGTATCGATTCACAGCTGTTTGGCCATGCCATCTTTGCCGCGCCCGAACCCGCGCAAACCATCATAGCTATAGCGCCAAGACACGCTGCGCGACTCAATCGCCGCAAGGCGAAGTATGCCTCGCCTGGGGTTGCGCCCATTCAGCACATTCCAAATTGAGCCAGCCGCTCAGGCAGCGCCTCTGCTGCGGCTTCGCGCAACAACCAATGCCGCGAGCGCGGCCGCCAGCAGCGGCAGCGTACCGGGCTCGGGAACGGTATGGTGGATCGAGTACAGGTCAATCGCGCCCTGCAAATCAGATGTATCAATGTAGCGCTGCTTTTGACCCAGGCCAAACGAAGTATCGGAGGCACTCATCAGGTTGTCGAGCTTTTTACAGTTAACATCGGCAGGATCAGGCACCAGACAACCGTCGGTGCGGGCGGAGAAATGCTTCAGGCCCAACACATGGCCGATCTCGTGCAATGCAACGCTTTCAAAGTCCCATTCACCCGTACCAGCAACAGGATCACCAGTAACCGGATTGAATAAAACAGGATCCGGGTCGCTATCCCACGCTTCTCCATCGAAGTTATTGAAACGGGCACCGGTGTTGAAAACAAGCTCAAGATCGAACGCCGCCGCATCAAGCGTCGAATCATCCGGAAACCATTCACCGGCAAGCAATGGGTTCCCAGCCGGATTAGCGATGGAAGTATCCAATGCCGCCCAGCGAATTTCAAAATTGGTGGCGGTGAGCAGGGTGTCTTCGTCAAAATTGATGCCAACTATTGTGTCCGGCCTGCGCACCAGCGCACCGCCCTGACCAACAACGCTGCCATTCGCCCTCGTCTTGGCCTCGCTTTCCCAATATGCGAAGGCCATGTTGACTATCGCCTTGTTGGCTTCAACCCAGCCCTCGCCGACAAATGCATATTCGATGGCGGAAATGAAATCATCCGCAATAAATCCATGGCCGAAGTTGACGCCGACATCCAGCCCTAGCGGCGCTACACCGGCGCCCACGGGGCGTGACCACATAGTCCGGGGGCCGTCGAGGAGGCGCTCGCTGTCCCACACGGCATAGCCATCGTAGGAGCCATTTTCGCCCCTGATGTCCAAGCCCGAATTGTGCTGATGGTTGGTGGTGTCCGGGTTGGCTGGCGGTATTGCGACCTCCGACCAGGTGACATTAACTGCTTCGTGCGGATGCGGGTCTCTCGATGGTATGGCGCTGGCTGCCGTTGCGAACGTCAGCATGGCGATGATAGCAGCGCCAACAAGGCACGGTTTTCTGGACATAACGCCTCCTCTACAAGTTGTAATCTGGTTTCAATAGCTTGGTCATAACGGCAGTGGCGGGAATACAATAAGGCCCGCGCAAAGATTCAAGTATGCTTATCCTATGAAGGTTGTTAATTTCCAGCAAGGGATATTCTTCATGTTATGCCTCCCCGCGCAGGAATGCTTCGCAGCGTGCGCGCGCGGCGCGCGCCATTTGCGTTGGCAACAGGGTGAAGCCATGCGCGCCGCCGGGATAGACGGCAAGTTCCGCCTTGTTGGCGCCCGCAATCCAGCGCGCATACATAAACAGCGTATCGTCGCGCAGCGGGTCCAACGTTCCAATTGTAAACAGGGCGGGCGGCAGGTTTGACGCATCGGCATACAGCGGCGACACATCCGGAGAGCGCACTTTGTCTGATGCGACGAAATGATCAATGAACCAGCGCATCATCGGCGTACTGAGGATCAGCGGTTCGCTGCCCCAATTTGAAGCGCTGGGGGTCAGGCCCAGATCAAACACCCCAAACACCAGATTGGCGCCCGCAAAGCCGGTATATCCATGCTTATCACGCATCCGCAAAATGGTGACCGCCGCGAGATGCCCGCCAGCGGATTCGCCGCCGATAAAAATCCGCTCCGTGCCAAATTCGCGCTTGGCGTTCTGCAACACCCAAACCGCCGCCGCCTCACAATCATCGGGGCCGGCAGGATAGGGATGTTCCGGCGCAAGACGATACTCAACGCTGACCACCGCAAGATTGCAATGGTTGGCGATATTTTCGAGCAATTTATCCTGCCCGTCCGCGCTGCCAACCACCCAGCCGCCGCCGTGAATATGAAAATAAACCCCATCGATCTTGCCGGGCGCAAAGATGCGCAAGCCAAGCGGTCCGGCCGGCCCCGTGATGCTGCGGTTTTTGGCCATGTCAGAATAAACCACCGGCCCTAATGGGCCGCGCCCGCTGGCCCGGCTGTCGCGCAATTCCTGCGGCGTCATTTCATGCCCGGGCTTGCCTGCAAGCATGGCGCTGATGATCGATTGATTCAGGGCGCGATTTTCCGCATCCACTGTCTCTGGCGCGTAAGTCAGGGGATCCCAGGGATTATTGCCGCTCATGTCCGCCTCGTTTTATATGGGGTCAGCTCATTATAGCGCCATGCGCGCAATATGCGCGCGCACAATTTCGGGATATTCCATCGGCAGAAAATGGCTGGCGCCCTCAACCGCAATGATTGTCGCATCGGGGTGAAGCCGTTGCAGACGCCGGGTAACCGGCGGCGAACAGGTTGATCCAAGCGTGCCGTGAATGATCGTCAGCGGACATGTGATCCGCGCCAGACGATCCCAGATAAATGTGCCGCTGGAGCGGAAAACATGTGATTCCCACGCCGGCGCGCAGGCCAGTTCAATCTGGCCGTCATCGCGCGCGCGCGTGCCGCCGGTGATGTAATCGCGCAGCACCTGATCCGGCCAGGTGCGGAATGCGCCGCGCCCCTTATAGGAGGCGAACACCGCCTCCTGACCGGCAAATATGGCGCGCCGCCTTGCCGCACTGTCAACCAGGCCATTGGCCTGATGCGGAAGATGCAGCCAGCGTTTGATCCGCATCCCCCATTGCCGCAAATAGGGCTGGATCACCGGCTCCAGCGCCAGCACGCCGCTGACCAGATCCGGGCGCGCTTGCGCCAGCAGAAGGCTTGTGGTGGCGCCAAGCGAATGGCCGACCAGCAGGCGCGGCCCGCCGCCTGATGCGACGCCCGCCTCCAGAAAGCGGATCAGATCATCGCGGAACGTATTCCATGACAATGGCGCGTTTGGATCGGCGGTTGCCGTGCTGAAGCCATGGCCGCGCGCGTCGATCGCCTGAATGCGCAGCGTTTCACAAAGCGGGGCCAGCATCTGCCGGTAGGTAAAGGCGTTGAACCCATTGGCGTTCGACATCACGACGCATGGCGCATCCGCCGGGCCGCCAAAATCCAGATAGGACAGCGCGCCGTCCGGCAACGCAAAAGCGCGCCGTTGCGGTAATGCGACCGCTTGCTCGCGGGCATCTGCGTCCATTGAAGTTACTCTATGGCGCGCCCGGCTAACGCGGGTCCATTATCAGTACGGTGCCCAGCGCCGCAATACAGGGCCGCCCATCATTTTCCATGGTGATCTGCACGACCGCCGTGGTGCGGGTCATGTTGATGATCTCGGCTGTGGCCGTAACCGTGCCCTGGCTGACGGGCGCCAGCAAATTTTGCTTAAACTCGGTGGTCGCCGCCCATTGGCCCTTCTTCATATGCGGATAGCACACACAGCCCAGCACATGATCGGTAAACGCCGACATGACGCCGCCATGCAGATTGCCGAACGGCGTCAGCAATTCAGGCTTCACCTTTAGTTCGGCCACCACCTTGCCGGGGCTGAACTTGATAAGCCGGATGCCGAGATATTCGCTTAGGCCGGTCTGCCTATCGTTGCCGGAGATAAAATTGTCGGCGACTTTCTGGTTAAAAACTTCCTGCATTTTTTCGGCATGGGTCGCCATTCGTCTTGCTCCATTATTCTGCATACTTGATAGGGTTGCGGTTCATTCAGGCGCGGGGTCGGGGAATTGCTCCCGCAGCAGGCGTTTTAGCACTTTGCCGGAAGGATTGCGCGGAATCTCGTCAATGAAAACCGCGGCTTTCGGCAGCTTGAAGCGTGACAGCTTGCCGTTCGCAAAGCCAACCACCTCCGCCTCGGTCAGGGACGGGTCGGACTTTACCACCACGGCCAGCGGGCTTTCGCCCCATTTGGCGGAAGCCTGTCCGATCACCGCCACCTCGCGGATTTTCGGGTGCGTCAGCAGCACGCCCTCGATCTCGGCCGGATAGACATTCTCGCCACCCGATATGATCATGTCCTTGCTGCGGTCCAGAATGTAAATATAGCCGTCCGCATCCATGCGCGCGACATCGCCGGTATACAGCCAGCCGTCTTTTATCGTCTCCCTGGTGGCTTTTTCGCGGTTCCAATATTCAATCATATTGTGCTTGGAGCGGGTGATCAGTTCACCGGATTCGTTCACCGGCACATCCTGGCCTGTTTCCGCGTCAACAATCCGCACCTCCGTGTGGAAGAAGGGTTTACCGGTTGAGCCGAGCTTGTCCATATAATCATCCAGGCTCACCAGCGCCGTTGGGCCGCAGGTTTCGGTTAGGCCATACACTTGCACAATCGGGGTGTTGCGTTTGTGATAGGACAGCACCAGGTGATCAGGCACCGGCGCCGCGCCGCATAACACAAAGCGCAGGCTGGACGCGTCACACGTATCGGCCTCGGGCACCTGCAACATGAAATTCAGCATCGCAGGCACGAGGATCGCCACGGTGACTTTCTCGCTTTCGATCAGTTGCCACGCGGCGGACGGATCGAACGAGCGCCCCATGATGCAGGACATGCCATTATAAATGCACAAAATCAACGGCATCAGCGCGCCCACATGGAACATCGGCAGCGACAGCATAAAGCGGTCATACAGTCGCAAATCCCCGGTCGAGGAAAACGTCGCTATCGCCCAAAACGTGGTGTTATGGGTGTGCACCACGCCCTTGGGCAGGCCGGTGGTGCCGGACGTGTACATAATGTACAGCATGTCATCTTCGCCAGATGTAATCTCGATGGGGGTGGCCACCGCAGCCTTGCGCAGTTGCTCGTAGGAACGCGCATAGGCCGGGCAATGCCCGTCCGGGCCCACATATATCCAGTGTTTGATATCGGTTTTTGGCCCGCGCTTGTGCAATTCATCCACATTGGCGGTGAATTCGCCGCCAAAAATCATCACAAGGCTGCCGCTGTCTTTGATGATGAACTCCAACTCGTCCGGCACCAGACGCCAATTCAGCGGCACCACCGCCAGGCCAAGCTTGGCGCACGCCAGGAAAGACTCGGCAAACTCGATGCTGTTCATCAGCAGCAGCGCTACCCGCTCGCCCTTTTTCAGGCCAAGCGCCGAAATCATATTCGCCGCCCGGTCAACCCGCTCGTTAAACTCCGCATAGTTTAGCCGCAGATTGTTCGCGACATCGTATAAGGCTTCAAGTTTCGGGCTTAGATGCGCCCGTTTCGCCAGAAATCCGCCGATATTGTTCTGCATGGCAATTTTCCTCCCTGATGCACCCTTATTGGGCCGTCTGTTATTCTTATCATTCTAAAGACTGGAGCCGCCGTCCACTGGAATCGTATGCCCGGTCATATAAGAAGCCATATCCGACGCCAGAAACAACGCCACCTGGCCCATCTCCCTTCGCCATCGCCCATCATTTCGTGAAGCATTTTGTGTACGGGTAGGGTTAAACGTCCAACTTTTAATTCCAAAAATAAGGGGCTTTGCTCATACTGAGCTGGAATATCAGCCATCGAATTGCTTGCCATATGGTAGCAATTTTGCTACCATAATCATGTGAGCAGACAAATTTCCTGGATAGGAGCCGCTGAAAAGCAGTTCCGGAAATTCCCGCCGGTAGTTCAACTGCGCATGGCGGCCGCCCTGCAGTTGGCCTTGCAGGGAGAGAAAGCCGATTTCGCCAAACCGATGATCGGCTTGGGAAGCGGTGTTTTTTGAAATTGCCCTGCCGTATTTTAGCGATGCCTGACCTCGCAATATATGCAGTCAGAATTGGCGACGATATCTGGGTGGTGGATGCATTCAAGAAAAAATCGAAGCAGGGGATTAAGACGCCCAAGGAAGATATTGACCGGATCAAGCACCGCTTGAAGCTGTTACGGGAGCAACTGAAATGACTGAGAAACTTGAGTTACGAAGAGGCAGTGACAATGTGTTCCGGGATTTGGGATTTCCCGACGCCGATGCGCAATTGATGAAGGCCGATCTGGCCGCCGCAATCATCGCCGCGCTGGACAAGCGCAAACTCACCGCGCGGGCGGCGGGCAAGATCGTCGGGGTCGCGCATACGGATATCGTGAACATCCGGAATGTGAAGCTGGGCCGTTTCAGCATCGAGCGCTTGGTGCGCATTCTAAACGCCCTCGATCAGCGCGTCGAATTGCGCATCACCAAAGCGCCGGGGCGCGTGCGGTCGGCGGCTTGATGTAAAGGGGAACGGTAAAACTGTCATGTCAAGACCTGACCCCGATTTTGCGGCATTGAGCACAGGGTTGTAGCGTCG